>CANQTE010000034.1 GCA_947626695.1 uncultured Bacilli bacterium
TTAATTTTTCTTTTGGTAATAGTAAAATTCGTTCTAATATTTATAATAGTTGCTCACCTAAAGTAGAAAGCTTAAATAAATATTATAAAGAAAGAACTGCAATATGTCGGAGCCTCTCTTATATGTTAAGGTATATTCTAAGAGAGTTAAATATAAATTCTATCATGGAGTATATTAGTGATCATCGAAGAAATAGACATACTTATAATGTTGTTTATTTAAATGATGGAAGAGAACTTACTTTAGATTTACAAGAGGATTTAGAGTATATTCAGTTTCGCTGTGAAACTAAACATTTTACAGGTATTAAAAGAGATGAACTAGAAAAAATAGATAAAAAAATTGGTTATATTTCTGATAAAGAATATTATTTAAATGAGTATTTAACTTTTATGAAAATGTATTTAAGTTATTTTTCTTCTTTAAGTGATAAAGTAGAATTTATTTTAAATAATTTAGATTACTATAATTTAGATAAAAATTATGTTGAGTTTAGATGGTTTTATATTAAAAAATTATTATGTTTTCTAAATAATGAGAGTAGAAGACTTCATTTTGTTGATTGCTACAAAGAGATAAATGGTAAAATTATTAATTATTTAATAGTCGCCGTAGATTTAACTAAAGAGGGAACATATTTCTTAATTAGTAATGAAGAAAGAGAAATAAAAAAATATACTCGCTTAGAATTTATTAATATAATGCCTGAATTAAATTTTAGGGGCGAAGATAAATCTTTAAAGTTAAATTTAAAAAAATAGATACGTTGGTATCTTTTTAAATAGATAAAAATATATTATAATTTAAATTGGAGGTAAAATATGAAAAAGGTTGTAATTATTACTGGGGGAGGAAAAGGTATAGGTTATGGTGTAAGTGAAGCATTTTTAGAAGCAGGATTTAATGTTGTCATAACTGGAAGAACACTTAAAACTTTAAATGAGGCCAAAGAAAAGCTAGAAAATACCTATAAAGGGGAAGTTTTAGCTCTTATTGGTGATGGTACTAAAATTGATGATGTAAAGATGGTTGTTAAAAAAACAATTGCCAAATTTGGAAGAATTGATGTTTTAATTAATAATGCACAAAGTTCTAAATCAGGTTTACTATTAGTAGAACACTCTATAGATGATTTTAAACTTGCAATTGAAAGTGGACTTTATGCAACATTTTATTATATGAAAGAATGTTATCCTTATTTAAAAGAAACTAAAGGTTCAGTTATTAATTTTGCTAGTGGTGCTGGTTTATTTGGCCGTTCTAATCAGTCTAGTTATGCGGCTGCAAAAGAAGGAATTCGGGGCTTAAGTCGTGTTGCTGCAACAGAATGGGGTAAAGATAATATTAATGTTAATTGTATATGTCCTTTAGTTATGACAGAAGAATTAGCTAAATGGAAAGAAGAATATCCTGATGTTTATAATAATACTATAAAAGGTATTCCTATGGAAAGATTTGGCGATGCTAAAAAAGATATAGGCTCTGTTTGTTTGTTTTTAGCAAGTGATGGTGCTTCTTATTTAAGTGGTGAAACTATCACTTTACAGGGTGCATCAGGTCTTAGACCATAAAAGGGGGTATTTTTTTGAATGTTTTAGTAATTGGAGGAGGAGCATCTGGTATAATATCAAGTATAGTTGCCGCATCAAATGGTGCTAATGTAACTATTTTAGAAAGAAACAACACTTTAGGTAAAAAACTATCTTTAACGGGCAATGGTCGTTGTAATTTTTGGAATAAAGAGCAATCATTAGATAAATATCACTCTTCTAATATTGAGGAATTTAAAACTATTTGGAATCTTAAAAAAGATGAAATATTACCTTTTTTTCATAATTTAGGAATTATTGAAAAAGAAATAAATGGTTATTATTATCCTTTTTCTAATCAAGCTTTAAATATAGTTAAAATATTAGAAAATAAATTACATAAATTAAATGTTACTATTAAATATAATGAATTTGTTACAAAAATAATTTATAAAGATAAATTTAAAGTATATACTTCTAATAATATTTATACTGCCGATAAAGTAATTATTGCAACAGGTGGTGCTTCTTTTCCTAAAACAGGTTCTGATGGTAATATGTATAAAGTGTTAAAAGATATGGGTCATGATATAATAGATGTTTTACCATCTTTAGTTCAAGTTGTAGGAAAAGATAGTTTTTATAAGTATTGGGAAGGAGTTAGAAGTTTTGGTAAACTATCCCTTATGGAAGATAAAAAAATAATTAAAGAAGAAATAGGAGAAATACAGTTTACAAACTATGGCTTAAGTGGTGTATGTACTTTTAATTTAAGTGGCTTAATTGCTAAAGGCTTAAAAAAGAATAAAGAAGAAATAATCTTAATTGATTTAGTTCCTTGGTTTAAAGGAAGTAGCAAAGAATTTTTAAATTGGTTAGATAATGAAGAAAAATTATTATCTAATTATAGTTTATTAGAAATATTAGAAGGCTTTTTAAATATTAAATTAATTAAAGTTATATTTAAATTAGCAAATATAAAAGATGACACTACATGGAGTAATGCTCCCAAAGAAAAAATAGTTAAATTATTAAAAAATTTTCCATTTAAAGTTAAAGAAACTCTTTCCTTTGATAAAGCTCAAGTATCAAGTGGAGGCGTATCTCTTAAAAATGTTAATATGAAAACTATGGAAAGTAAAATAGTACCTAACCTTTATCTTACTGGCGAAATATTAGACATTGATGGTGACTGTGGAGGTTATAATTTAGGTATTGCCTGGATAACAGGTATAACTGCCGGAGAAAGTGTAAGTAAATGATTAGAATAAGACAAATAAAAGTATTAGTAACTAATAATCAAGATAAAGCATTAAAAAAAGAAATAATTAAAAAATTACATCTAAAAGAAAATACTAATTTTGATTATCAAATAAAAAGAAAATCAATTGATGCTCGTGATAAAAATAATATATATTATGTCTATACTGTTGATATAAATATTTTAAATGAAGAAGAAATATTAAATAAGCTTCATAACAAAGATATATTTAAAACTCCAAATGAAGAATATATATTACCAAGTATTGGTACTACTAAATTAAATGATAGAATAATTATTGTAGGAAGTGGTCCTGCTGGTTTATTTTGTGCCTTTTTTCTTAGTCTAATGGGTTATAAGCCTTTAATTATTGAAAGAGGTAAATGCTTAGAAGAAAGAGTTTCGGATGTTGAAAATTTTTGGCAAAATGGTTCTTTAAATCTAAATAGTAATGTTCAGTTTGGAGAAGGTGGAGCCGGAACTTTTTCTGATGGTAAATTAAATACTTTAGTAAAAGATAAAAGAAATATTGGTAAAAAAGTCTTAGAAATATTTACTTTATGTGGTGCTCCAAGTGAAATATTATATGAATCTCACCCTCATATAGGAACAGATAAACTAAGAAATGTAATTATTAATATGCGCAATAAAATAATAGATATGGGTGGCAAGTTTAGATATAATACTAAACTAACAGATTTAATTATTGAAAATAATGAATTAAAAGGCATAATTGTAAATGATAGCAAAATAATTAATTGTTCTAATTTAATACTTGCAATAGGTCATAGTGCTCGTGATACTTTTAGAATGCTTTTAAATAATGGTCTAAATATGGAAGCTAAGCCTTTCGCCGTTGGTTTAAGAATAATGCATGACCAAGAAATTGTAAATAAAAGTATGTATGGAGCATATGCTCGTATTTTACCACCTGCGAACTATAAATTAACCTATAAAGCTCAAGATAAAAGGGGAGTTTATACTTTTTGTATGTGCCCAGGTGGCTATGTTGTTAATGCATCAAGTGAAAATGGAAGACTTGCTATAAATGGTATGAGTAATTATAAAAGAGAAAGTGGCACCGCCAATAGTGCTGTCATTGTAACTGTCTCACCCAAAGATTTTGGTACCAACCCTCTAGATGGAATTAAATTTCAAGAAAAACTAGAACAAAATGCTTTTAATCTAGGTAATGGTGCTATAATCGTTCAAAAATATCTTGATTTTAAACAAAAAAGAATAAGTAATAATATTGATTCTTCTCTTAAAATAAAAGGTAAAATAGTTTTAGAAGATTTAAATAAAATATTACCTGTATTTATAAATAAAGATATAATTGAAGCTATCGAGGACTTTGGTAAAAAAATAGCGTGTTTTAATAATGATAATGCTTTTCTAGCCGGGGTAGAAAGTAGAACATCTTCTCCTGTTAGAATAATTAGGAATGAATTTATGGAAGCAAATATTAAAGGTATTTATCCTATCGGTGAAGGTGCTGGTTATGCTGGGGGAATTACAACCTCTGCTATCGATGGTATAAAAATGGCCGAAGTTATCATAAAAAAATATTCTAATAAATAGTTTACATATATATTGTAAACAAAAAGAAAAGTAATTGACATAAACTGTAAATATTTAGTAAAATAATTATAAGAAAGATATGGTGATATCATGCGTAAATTTTTAGCTATTTTACTAATTTTTGTATTTATACCAAATGTTTATGCCGAATCTCCTTGTACAAATTTTCAAGACAGTAATTCTGTTATTAGTATTACTCATAACAATGATAATACTGTAGAATACTGTTCTAAACTAAATGATGCTTATGGCCTAATAAAAGATAAAGATACCTTAACTATTTTAAAAAACTTTGATGTTAATAATATAGAAAGTAACCATTATGGAACTATAAATATCGAGGGAATTAATATTACTCTTAATTTAAATGATAAAACTATAACTTCAAGTAATAATAAAAAAACATTAGAAATTATAGGAAATGGTACTTTAGAAATTATAAATTCTGGTAGTATCAAAAATGAAAATAATTCTCTTGCCTTAAGTATTTATAATAATGCCAATGTTATTTTAAAAGGAGGAACATATACTTCTTTTAATAGTACTGTTATAGAAGTAGGAACTATAGATAATAATTTAGGTAAATTAACTATTGAAGATAATACTGAAATTAAAGGAAATACTGGTATAAGTATATTAGGTAATAATTCTTTACTTACTATAAATGGAGGTAAAATAACTTCTTTAAATGGTTTTACTATTTCATCCAAAAATAGTTCTGTAAAAATTAATGGAGGCAAACTTATAAGTAATGAATCTGCAGTAATCTCATTAGATAATGGTTCAGTAGAAATCGCGGATGGCACTTTCACTGGTTTAAATGGAATTATAGCTCGTGCGGGCACTGTTAAAATAAATGGTGGCGAAATAAATGCTATTGGAAATACTCTTGATAAAAAAACATTTGGAGAAGATAATATATTGCTTCCTCTTGGAATTGCCATTATAACCGATAGTAAAGATACAGCACCTCAAATAGAAATTACAAATGGTACATTTAAAACAACTAATACTCCTGTTCTTTCTAATAAAGATAATCCTTTAGAATTTAATATAACCGGGGGAACTTTTGATAAAACTATTGAAAAAGAATATTTAACTGATGGTTTAGGACAGTCTCTAAGTGGCAGAGTAGGTAAATTACATAATATAATTATAGAAGATACTTTAAATGGTACTATTGAAGTAAATAAAAATGCTATTTCTGGTGAAGAAGTAACTTTAATTATAAAACCAAATGTTGGGTATATATTATCTAATCTAACAGGCACTAGTAATGAAGAAATAACTATCACAGATAATAAATTTATTATGCCCGATAGTGATGTTAAAATAAATGCTTCATTTAAATTAGATACCCTAAATATAACTTTAGTAATAAATAATGAAAAAAAAGAAAATTATGAAGCACCTAAAGGAACACTTCAAAATTTATTAACAACTCTTAATAATACAGGTTTAAATATTATAGGTTTTACTGATAAAGATAATAAAGACTTAGACTTAAATTTAGAACTTACTGATAATATGTATTTAATAGCAACTTTTAATGATGAAACAATAAACGAAGCACCCAAAACATTAGATAATATATTAAGTTTTGTTATTCTAGGGCTTTTTGGTATAGGAATACTTGTATATTCTAGTAAAAAATTTTTTAATGAATAGGTAGTATATGAAGAAAAAAAAGATTTGGTTAGTAAGTATTATTCTTGGAGCATTTGTTATTACATATGCTGAAGTTAAAGTTATTCTTTGGTATTATAATAGTCAAAATATAAAAAAAGAAATAGATAGTATATATAGTTCTTTAAAAATAGAAGAAATATATTTAAATAAAGAAGATTATTATGTTAATCCTCCCCAAAAAAAAGTTTTAGAAGACCCATATTGGGACTATGTTAAATTACCTTTAATAAGTGTTGATTTTAGTGATTTAAAAACCAAAAATAGTGATACTGTTGCATTTATTAAAGTAAGTGGTACTAATATTAATTATCCTGTTGTTAAAACTACTAATAATACTTATTATTTAACTCATACTTATAATAAAGAAAATAACCCTGCAGGATGGGTTTTCATGGATTATCGTAATGATATTAATAATTTAGACGATAATACTATTATATATGCCCATAGTATGTATGATAAAACTATGTTTGGCTCTTTAAAAAAGATATTAACTAATAATTGGTATCAAGATACAGATAATTATGTTATTAATATCTCAACTGAAAAAAGTAATACCCTGTGGCAAGTATTCTCTGTTTATTCTATTCCCACAGAAACTTATTATTTAACATCTAACTTTGGTAGTGTATCTTCTCATGAAAAGTTTATTAAAGAAATTCAAAATAGAAGTGTCTTTGATTTTAAAACAACTGTTGATACTAATGATAAAATACTTACTTTATCTACTTGTAAAAATGATTTTGAAAAAATAGTCTTACATGCCAAATTAATTAAAGAACAAACAAGAGCCTAATTATAACAAAAAGAAGTAAGAAAATAGCTTACTTCCTATCGTAAAAACTTACATTTACACAAAAATTTTTTACTTACACAGAACCTAAAGAATTAAGGCTCTTTTTATTTAATCACTAATTTAAATTTTAAAATCGTCAATAATCTCGTCTTCCATATCTTTACCATCAAAAAATAACTTAATTCTAAATTTATGAATTTTGGCAATAATATTAGTTGGAAAACGTCTTATAATCGCATTTTCTAAACTAGTATTTTTATTATAATAATTTTTCGCTGCACATAATTTTTCATCTATTCTTCTAATTTTTTCTAATTCTTTATTTAGCTCTTCATCACCATCAAGCCCTAAATCATCTTGCATTTTAAGAATAATAGTAAAACCTTCATTAAGCTTTCTGTCCATATCAAAGTTAGAAATATTCTTTTCATTTAGTTTTTCATATTCTTTAAAATAATTTTTATTTTCTTTACTATTCTTTTTAAGACTATTACTTATTCTAATTAAACTATCGTATTTAACTCGTAAATTCTCATCAATTATACTCTCAGCTTCATTAATTTTAGTCTTTAAATCATTAAGCCTATTAAATGCTGTAATATAATAAATTCCTCCTAAAGATATAATAATAATTATAATTAATAAAATAGATATAAATATCATAAATACCACCTTAATATAAGTTTATCAAATTTCTTGTAAAAAGTCACTAAATTTATAAAAGGTTAATAAATTATTTTTTATATGTAAATAAATCGAATTTTGTCGAATATATCTAAAAACAGGTCAAAATTTCAAATAAAAAAAGGAAATTGGGAGTTTTTATAAAAAATTCATATATACGCTTATATATCTTTTAATACTTGAAATTTTAGGTAAACCTAATATAATATATAAAAAAGGAGAGTTGATAATATGGAAGAAAATAAAAGGCCGACATTTCCCAAAGGCTTTTTCACGGAACCACGTCCCACAATAAGCATGGAAGAAGCATTAAAAGATGTTATACCATGTGAATGGAGTGAAGAAGTTTTAAAAGGGGAGAAAGAACCAATACTTTATCCAGTTAAACACGAAAAAACGGATTAAAGTTTTTTTAAATTGTTAAACTTAAGAAAATATATAAAAGTATCAAGAAATCTACAAGTAATAAACATATCTATATTTTAAAATAAACAAAAAAGCCTCTTAAAAGAGACCTAAGTAATTTATACTACTTTTCTAAAGTTCTTGCTTCTCTAGCACTTGTTCTTACTTTATTTCCATTAATAGACTTTTTTTGAATATTAGGTTTTTGTTTCATTTTAGTTGCATTTAAAGCATGACTTCTTCTATTTCCAGTCAAAGGCTTCTTTGTTGTTACTTTTTTAGCCATTTTGCACCTCCAAATTTCTTTTACTTCTAAAATTTTACTATAATAAATAGTAAAAGTCAAACTATTTTAAGTATTTAGTATGACTTTTTTATATAATCTTAATTCTCAAAGTAAATACAACTCATATTTTAAAGTTGCATTTACAATGAGAATTAACACAATAAATTTTAGGATTTAATTTATGTTGCTTTTTATATTTTTGTTTGATATAATAATATTGAACCACTCCATCCTCGAATGAGGGCAAGGTGGTGCCTTTTTTTTGTCTTGGCTTTGGGTATATTACTAATCCATATTCATTTGTTGTACTAGCATTTAAATTTAATGTATTTTTTAAAATTTTCATAATCAATAAAATATCTTTTTTACTTAACCAACTTGCAATTCTTTTTGGTAATTCCTTATTTTTAAAACAGTATTTATAGTATAGATTAACTACATATGACACGAAATCACTAATTTGAATGAAATATGATTCTTTAGAATCTTTTTCAAGAATATCTTCAATCATATTTTTTATTGGCGAATTAGTGTAAGTTAAGTCTATGTATTTAGATGAAATAGGATTGTAATTTTTAATTGCTCTAGCTGTTTTTTTCATTATTGAAATTCTTCCCTTATCTGATATTATTAAATATCGCCAATCGCTATCATTTTCAATTCTTTGAATAGTATAAGTTAATGCATTGCTTAAAACAGGGTATGTATTTTTTATTATGTTTTCTTTATCTATAATTGTATTTATTATTTTCCCTTTAAGATTTGCAATAACTTTTGCATAAAGAATTACTATCTCTTTTTTTTGTTCAGCTGTTAAATTATATTCTCTATAAGGGTTTTTATCGGTAAAAAATTTAGCTGTATGAAATTCTTCCTTTATAGGAATTTTATAATTATCTTTTAGATAACTTCTAAATTTTTTTAACAAATTATAATTATCATTCCAATTACTTGCGTGCATATATGTAGCGGTTAAAATAAAAGTTTCACTTGAATAGTTTTCTAGTCCATCGTCACCAGATTCATCAAAATATGTAATTACACTCATTTTCTCACTCCCCTCAAGTATTAATTTTTTTAAATAGTTAAGATTTTTTTATATTTTATTATCTAAGATATTTTAAAAATTGGTATAATAAAACCCTTAATTAAAAGGGTATATCATCATCATTGGTGGAGAATAAGGGATTCGAACCCTTGACCCCCACGTTGCAAGCGTGGTGCTCTAGCCAACTGAGCTAATTCCCCAAAGAACATAACTATCTTATCATATACGATAGTTAAAATCAAGCCTTTTTTACAAAATTATACAACTTTTACTAAACCTTTTTCGATTTCTTCTAATGCTCTTCCAAGTTCTTTTTTATTTACATAATCTTTATCACGCATCTGAAAATGTTTATTCTCTAACATTTGTTTACTTCTTTTAGAAGATACATGAACTAAAATATACTTAGAATCAACAACATTTAATAATTTATCTATTGATGGATAAAGCATACACTCACTCCCTTTTCATTTATATGATACTAAATATTTTGCTATTAGAGAAGAAAAATAATACATACTTTACACTTTTTTACACAATTTTTATATATAATCTATAAGTAAAACTTTAATTTTAGCTTTTTCTTTTTTATTATTAACTAAGTCTATTAAACTAAATAACCAATTTAAATTAGATAATTTATTATATTTTAAATGAGTACTAATTATTAAACTAACAAAATCATTAAAATCAAATATTTCCATATTAATATTTTCTTTATTAGTAATTATTTTAGATATCAGTCTTTTTTCTAATAAAAATTTATTTTTTATAATATAATATTCAATTATCTTTTTTATAACAGAATCACTATATATATTTAAAAGATAGTTATCTAATATTATTCTTTTTTGGGTGGTTAAATTATCTCTTATTATAAATAAGTCATTTATTAAATTTATTTTTAATAACTCATAAGGAATATCAAATAAAATACTTTTAAAATTTATATCTTTACTGTTTAATTCATAATTATTTAATATATATACCCACCAGGAAAGGGCAATATTTTGATTTATTTTAAGCATTTTTTTAATAATTATATTAATTGCTAAAACATCACTATCAAACTCAATGTTATCTTTTAAATCATTAAAAAGTGCTTCTATCTTATTATTTTTCAATTTAATCACCTAGTATAATTTTATCATATAATTTTTGAATTGTAAAATTTATTATACATATAAACTCCAAAATATTCATATTAATGATTTTTTTGAGAAAATTAATGTGGGAGATGGAGAATTATGCAATTTCCAAGAATGAAAGAAATAAGAGAGAATAAAGGGTATAAACAAAAAGATGTCGCCGAAATTTTAGGTGTTACAAAAGGTTCATATAGTATGTGGGAATGTGGAACAGATACTATACCACTTCGCAGATTAAATGATTTTTGTAATTATTTTAATGTTTCTATTGATTATACAGTTGGGTTTAATAATAAGAAAAAATATGCCAATTCTAAACCAGATATTAAAATTAAACTAACAGGAGAGAATTTAAAAAAGATTAGACTTAAGAAAAAGTTAACGCAAGCAAAAATTGCCGAAGAGTTAAAAATAAATCAACCAACTTGGAATAGATATGAAAATAGTAAAACATTAATATTAACAGTAGTCATCGTAGAACTTGCTAAAAAATACCATTATTCGATTGATAAAATACTTGGTAAAGATACAGATTAATTTATTATATATTTAACTTTTAAATTTATTTTTAGTTTTTTTGTTTTGTAATTGCTAAAAAAAAATTCATATGATAAAATTAAAGTAGTTAGTGAGTGATAAATTATGAAAAAAAAGGAAATAATAGATTTTATATCAAGTATATCTTTACTTATTTTATCATGTGTAATATTACTTTTTCCAACATTTAATATTACAAATGTTAAATTAGTATTAACTCTTATTTTTGGTTTTTATACCTTAATTAAATTAAGTAGTTTTATATTAATTATAGGAGAAAAAGATTATGAAAATGCTTTTACAGGAATAATTTCTTTAAGTGCTTTAATTGCAATATATTACATTAATCTTTCAACTAAAAATATTGCTTTAATACTTCTTGTATGGTTAGGGTTAAGTGCTCTTATTAAGCTTAAAAAAGCTGATTTTTATCATGATAGAGAAAATAATATGTGGATATTAAGATTATTTATTTTATTTGTCTTTTTAACTATGGGCTTAATATTTAGTTTAAATTTAATGTATGAAGATTCTGTTCAAATTCTTATTATTGGAGCATTTTTCTTTATTAATAGTGTCTTAGAAGCAATAGACCCACTTGCTACTTATTTAATTAGGAGTAATAAAAATGCAAGTAATTAAAGATTTTAAAGAATATGAGATACTTGATATGGCTCATGGAGAAAAGCTTGAGAAATGGAATAATTATATATTAGTAAGACCTGACCCTCAAGTTATTTGGAAAGAAGAAAATACTAACCTTTGGAATAATTATCATGCGAGATATGAGAGAAGTAATACTGGTGGAGGCATGTGGAAAAAAATAAAAGATATGACAGATTCTTGGGTTATTTCCTATAAAGATTTAAAGTTTAATTTAAAATTAATGGGTTTTAAACATACTGGTTTATTTCCTGAACAAGCATATAATTGGGATTTTATTAGAGAAATAATAAAACATGAAAATAGAGAAGTTAAAGTTTTAAATTTATTTGCCTATACAGGGGGAGCTACCATCAGTGCTTTAAAAGAAGGAGCAAGTGTTGTTCATGTTGATTCATCACGGGGTATGATAGATTGGGCTAAAGAAAATGTTAAATTAAATAATTTAGAAGAAAGTAAAGTACGTTTTTTAGTAGATGATGTAAGAAAGTTTGTCAAAAGAGAAATAAGAAGGGGAAATAAATATGATATTATTATCATGGACCCTCCATCTTTTGGAAGAGGAAATAAAAATGAAGTTTGGAATATAGAACAAGATTTAGCAAGTTTAATTGAAAATTGTTCTTTATTATTAAGTGATAAGCCTTTACTTTTTTTAATTAATAGTTATACAACTGGGTTATCTAAAATAGTTTTAGAAAATTTACTTTATATTTATATTGATAAAAAACATAAAGGAATTATTTCAAGTGACGATTTAGGACTACCTGTGAAAGATTCTAATTTAGTATTACCGTGTGGAATATATGCCAGATGGGAAAAGTTAAATAAATAGGCTAAAAGTATGAGTTATCGACCAATTTTACATTAAAAGTATTAAAAAGTGGTCGATAACTTGCTTTTTTAGTTAATTAATTATATAATCTTAGTAGGTGATATTAATGGAAAAAATTTATAAAAGAGAAGAATATTTAAACAAAGTTAGAGGTTTTTATAATGATACTATGATTAAAGTTATCACAGGGATAAGAAGATGTGGAAAGTCTTATTTATTAAAAAGTATAATTGCTGAATTAAAAGAAAGCGGTATAAGTGATAATGATATAATCTATATAGAATTAGATAAAAAAGAATATAAAGATATAACGACTCCAAAAGAATTAGAAAATGTTATAGATAGTTTAATTAAAGATAATAATTTTAAATATTTATTTATTGATGAAGTACAAAATGTATCAGGTTTTGAGTCTATTATTAATGCTTATAAAGAAGAAAACAATTATTCAATATTTTTAACTGGCTCAAATTCTTATCTTTTATCAGGAGAATTAATTACTAAGCTTACAGGTAGGTATATAGAAATAGAAATGTTTCCTCTTAATTTTTATGAATATATAGATATGAAAAGATTTTTAGAAAAAGATATTAATCAAAATATATATCTTGAGTTTGAAGAATTTATTAGAAATGGTGGTTTCCCAGGTTCTTTAAAATATGATAAATATGAAGATAAATTATTATATACTGAAAATGTAATTAAACAGATATTTGATAAAGATATAAAATCTCATAAAAAAATTAAAGATAAAGCACTTTTTGAAGCAATAGAAAAATTTATTATTAATAATTTTGGCTCTAAAATTACTATTGGGAGTATATATGATTATTTTCTTAAAACAGAAAAAATTAACGTAGATAGAAGAACAATAAAAAATTATATTGAAATATTAGAAAATGCTAAAATAATATATTCTTGTAATTTATTTGATATAAAATCTAAAAAAGTTCTAGCGGGCGAAAAGAAATATTATTTAGCGGATTTAAGTATATATTTTACTCTTAATACAGATAATAGAATAAATTATGGTCCTGTACTTGCAAATGTTTTATATGCTTATTTAAAGAGTAAAAATTATAGTTTAAGTGTTGGAAAAATTGGTAATTTAGAATGTGATTTTATAGTTAGAAAAGGAATAGATAAATATTATTATATTCAAGTATCAAAAAATATAGAAGATGAAAAAACAAAAGAAAGAGAATATAAACCTTTTTATGAAATTAAAGAAATGTATCCTCGTTATTTGTTTGTTCTTGATTTAATATTTCAAAAAAATATTGATGGCATAAATAATATTAATATAGTAGATTTTATATATAATAATGAAGATTTAAAATAAGTAATAAAATATAAAAGTAATCATATATTTAATTAGAAAGTTGAGGAAATTAAATATATGGAAATATTAAAAGTATCTAGTAAGTCTAACCCTAGTAAAGTTGCAGGGGCTATAGCAAACATTTTTCGTGAAAAAGGAAATGTTGAAATTCAAACTATTGGGGCTGGCTCTTTAAATCAAGCTATTAAAGGAATAGCTATTGCAAGAGGTTTTGTGGCCCCAAGTGGTGATAATTTAGTAGTTATTCCTGCCTTTAATGATGTTGTAATTAATGGTGAAGACAAAACAGCAATGAAATTAATTGTTACTAAAAAATAATTTAAACTTTTAGGGATTGTAATAAGCAGTCCTTTTAATTTTATCTATTTTAATTTATTATATTGAAAGAATAAAAAAAACTGTGGTATATTAATAATGGTGAAGAAAATGAAAATAAAAAAATTAGTTTTAGGTATCTTAAATAC
>CANQTE010000035.1 GCA_947626695.1 uncultured Bacilli bacterium
TTATCTGTATTTATTTCATAGTTTCCAGTTAGAGGAACAGTAGTTGATGTATAATTTCCTGTATCTTTTGCTGTTTCTACATTTATAGCCAAAACATTTAAATCAGGTACCTTATAATTAACTTCACCATTCACTATTTGAATACTTTGTGTTACTCTATATTTAGCTTTACTTCTATTTATAAATATAACTCCAAATATACTTATAACTACTAAAACTATAATACTAGTTTTAATATATTTTCCCTTACTTAACTTTTCTATTTTCAATTATCTTTCCTCTTTTCTAATTATCAATAATATTAGAAATTTCTAACTTATACTAAAATTATATACACATAAATGTCAAAAGTCAAGAAAAATATTTCTATTTAGACAATATAATTTTCATTTCACTTTTTTATGAGAAAATTATATTGGTGATATGGATGAATTATAAAGATAAAATGAAAGAGTTACGTTTAGATAATGATTTATTGCAAAAAGATATTGCAGAGATAATGGGAATATCATTATTTACTTATAGTCATTATGAAAATGAATATCAAATTATTCCAATAAAACATTTAATAGTTTTTTGCAATTACTTTAATATTTCAATTGACTATTTTTTCTCTTTTTCTAATATTAAACAGTATAATAATTATAAAGAAATAAATGTTAAAACTGCATCTTTAAGATTTAAAAACTGGCGAAAAGAACAAAATTTAACCCAAAATAAGTTAGCAAAAAATCTTAATACTACCCAAGCTGTAATAGCAAATTATGAAAGAGGAAGAACATTGATAGCTACTCCGTTTTTATATACTATATGTAAAAAATATAATATATCTGCTGATTATTTATTAGGTAGAATAGATAACCCTAAATATTTAAAATAAAAAAAGTAACCAAAGATTACTATTTCATCATATTTATTTTACTACTTGCCATATCCATCGCGTTATTTACAAGTTTAGTTGCTTTATCTTTTGTTTTCTCACAATTTAAAGCATATGCCATCATTCCTGCCCCGGCCGCCATTGCAACTATACTACAAGCCATAACTTTTTTCAATTTTAACACCTCTAATAATATTATGAGTTACTTTTTATAAATTTATTCATTAATTTTTCTTTTAAAGTAGTTTTTCTTGTACTAGCATAATCATTATTCACAGCCATTAAAAACGCTTGTGCTTCCCCTATAATAACTAAACTTTTTTTAGCTCTTGATACTCCTGTATATATTAATTTATTATATAACATTTTATAATAATTTTTTGATATAGGAAGTATAACATGTGAAAATTCACTTCCTTGACTTTTATGAATAGTTATGGCATAAGCATGTTTTACTTGGTGCATTTCTTCTTTAGAATACTCTACTTTATTACCTTCAAAATCTATAATAATCATATCTTTATTTTTACTAGTTTTTTTAATTATTTTTCTAATAAAACCAATATCTCCATTAAAAACATTACAATCAGGATTATTTTGTAATTGTAATACTTTATCATTTTCTCTATATGTTATATCTCCTATTTTTATTTCTTCTTTAGATAAATCTTTTGGGTTAAATAATTCTTGTAATATTACATTAAGATTATCAATTCCATTTTCTCCTTTATACATTGGAGCAAGTATTTGAATATCATTTTCATCTAACCCTTTTTGTTTACTCATTAAACATATTTTTTTAATTACATCTTTTATATATTTACTATCAATACTTAAAAAATTATAATCATCTTTTCTTGTTGTAAAATCTTCGGCAATATCTTTATTTTTAATTTCTAAAGCAAGATAAGGAATATAAGAATTAGCACTTTGTCTATAAATTTTTTCTAAGGGACAAAAAGTAAATAAATCACTTTCGATTAAATCATTTAAAACTAAACCTGGACCTACTGATGGAAGTTGAAAAACATCTCCGACCATTATTAACTGAACATTTCCTTTTATTCCCTTTAAAAGAGCATTAAATAAATTAATATCTATCATACTCATTTCATCAACAATAATTAAATTTTCTTGAGCTTTATGAAATTCATTAATTCCAAAACTATTAGTTTCTTTATTCCATTTTAAATATCTATGAATAGTCATCGCTGGCATTCCTGTTGCCATGCTCATTTTTTTACTAGCTCTTCCTGTCGGAGCTAAAAGAGCAATATTGGCTAGACTTTCCATATAACTATATTCATGTATTTTAATATATAATTTTACTATAGCATTAATAATAGTAGTTTTTCCTGTCCCAGGTCCTCCTGATATAATAGTTATTTTATTTTCTAAAGCTTTTCTTATGGCATTTTTTTGATCAATATTATATTTAACATTTGCTTCTTTTTCCATCATTTCTATTTCTTTATCAAAATCATTTAAAATACTATTATTAGAATTAGATAAACTATATAAATTTTTTGTTATATCTTCTTCTGCTTCATAATATTCTTTTAAATAATATCTATTTTCTTCTAATATTAATTTATTTTCTTTTTCTAAATTATATATAACTTCTTCAAATATATCACTCTCAAGTATTATATCAAATTCTTTTTTTAGATTATTTTTTATTTCTTCTTCATAATTATAAGTATCTCCTGTATTAAAACTTAATCTTTTCATAGCCTCAATTAAACAAGCTTTAACTCTTATTAAATCATTTTTATCATGAGATATTTGATATATTTTATCTACTTTATCAAAATCTAATATTTCACAAACGGTATATAAATTATCTTCAATTATTCTTTTAGTTTGTTCTTGATATTTTTTATATATTTTAGTTGCTTCTAGTATAGAAAAACCCATTTCTTTTAATTTTAAAAGAGTATCATCAGCATCAGAATAAGAAATAAGAGAATCTCTTATAGTTTTAGCTTTAACTTCTGTTATTCCAGGAACTTTTAAAAGAACATCACTACTTTCTTTAATCTTTTTTATTGCCTCTATTCCTAAAGTATCAACTATTTTAGTAGCTAATTTTTCACCACAGCCTTTAATTAAAGAACTAGATAAAAAAGCAATAATAGAATCTTTAGTAGTAAGTTCTTCTTTTTCATAGGAATCTACTTTATATTGAAAGCCAAATCTTTCGTGTTTTAAAGCACTGCCATGCAAAATATATGTTTCTTCGGAATTTATATCGATAAAATTACCTGTAATAGTAAGTGTTTTATTAACATAATCTAGCATTTTATTATCATTAGTTTCTTTAACACGAAAAACCGCGACAACATAGCCAGTTTCTTTATCTTGATATATTATGTTTCTTATTTTACCTTTGATGTAATTCATAAATAACTCCTATCTGTGAAATGAAATAAAATCAATATTTGGAGCTTCTACTAAATTTCCATATAAATCAACAGTATAAATAGTATCTTCACCATCAAAACTAAATAATGTTTCATCTTCATTTAAAGATTTAGCTAAATATACATTATTTTTATCGGCTGGAAATATAAAACGTTTAACTTTCTTTTGCGTTTTTCTATCAGGCATATAAATAAAAGGAAGTCCACTTATACTACTTGTATGGACAATCTCTCCTCCCACAGTAGCATCTATCATATCTAAATTATCTTCAGTTGTGGAAAGTCTTTCTATTTCTAAGCCTAATTTTTTATAACAATTACTTACAAAATCCCTAATTAATCTATAACCTCTTTTTAATTTTACTTGAATATCTATCATATTAGGGTCATTTTTTTCTACAAAATAAGCATTTATTATAGGAGTTTTTCCTTCTTCTACATCACGTGTTACATGTCCTTCTTTTATCTCTCCAACATTTAATCTGTGAGAAGCTCTCCTAAGGGCTTTTATTTCTTCATCTGTAATATAATATTTTTCCATTTAAATTACCTCCATTATATAATAATACCATATATATTATTATCTTTAATTTCTATAATTTTACATTTATAAAAATTATTTAATTTATAATTATTATTTTCTATATATACTTTTAAATAATTAGAAGTATGTCCTATTATATAATTATCTTTAATTTCTTCTGTTAATATTTCTACTTCTTTATTTAGAAATTTATGATAATATTTATTTTCTAATTCTAAAGAGATATCTAATAATTTATTAGTTCTTTCTCTTTTTATACGTTCATCTACCTCGGGCATTAAGCTTGCTTTAGTTCCATCTCTTTTAGAAAAAGGAAAAACATGTATTTTACTAAACTCTATTTGTAAAACATAATCTATATATTCTAAAAAATCTTCATCTGTTTCATAAGGGTGTCCGACAATCGCGTCTGTTGTAATTGATATATCAGGTCTAATACTTCTTAATTCCTTAATTTTTTTAGTAAAATAATCTTTATCATATTTTCTATTCATAATCTTTAAAATATGGTCACTACCACTTTGTAAAGGTATATGTAAATGATTACATATTTTAGGATTTACTTTTAATTCTTCCATAAATTTATTATCAAGTTCTGTTATTTCAATACTAGATATTCTAATTCTTTTTAAATTATCTATTTTAGATATTTCATGTATTAAATCTGTTAAATCTTTCCCATTAGAATTATAAGAACCTGTATGTATTCCCGTTAAGACTATTTCTTGATGACCATTTTTAACTAATTCTTTTATCTCGGCTATTGCTCTATCAAAATCTTTACATCTTTGCGCCCCTCTTGTAAAAGGAATAATACAATAAGAACAAAAATTATTACAACCATCTTGAATTTTAACGAACGCTCTAGTATGACTAGTAAACTTACTTACTTGCATATCTTCAAAATCTAAGTTTCTATTATTAGTAAAATAAGTATATTTTTCTTTTGTTTCTATATATTTATTTAATACTTCTACTATTTTACTTTTCTCTTTATTTCCAAGTAATATATCTATCCCTAAATCTTTATATTTTTCTTGATTATTTTGGGAACTACAACCTACTACAACTAATATTGCCTTATTATTTTCTCTTCTAGCTCTTCTTACTGTCTTTAATGATTTAATATCAGCATTATTAGTAACACTACAAGTATTTATTATAATAATATCTGGCGTTTTTGTATCATAAATATATCCTGCTTCTTTTAATTTTTCAGTCATAAATTCACTTTCATAAGCATTTACTTTACACCCTAAAGTAATTATTTTAAAACTCATTTTAACTCCCCCATATAGTTTTAATTAAGCTTTTGTTGTAAAGCTTTTAAAGCCTTTAAAAAAGCTTCTTCTTTTTCGTATGATAAAACAGTTACACTAAACTCTGGTGTTAATTTTATATCATGATTAACTAAATTATCTAAATCTACTTTTTTAATAGTTAACTCATCATCAATATTTTCTTCTTCACTATAATTTAATGCAAAATCATTTTTATGTTTTAATAACTCTTCATAACTTATTATTGCCTTTTCTTCTTGTTCTTCTTCATATTTATTTAAATTAACATTTGTCGGCTCTGCATTTTCTAATTCTTCAGTTATTTTTTTTAATTCTAATATATCTTTATTACTATTATTATCTGTAAAATTTATATTAGGAGTATCTTCATCATTATTTTCTTTAATATAATATACCAAAGTAATTACTAAAAGCATTAATGCTAAAACGGCAAAGAAAAAGATAATATCAAGATATGATAAAGTTTTAATAAAACCTATCGCGTCATCTATAACTTGCATTTTTATCACCACACATTTATATTGTACCAAAAAATCTCTAAATATTAAAGTATTTACATTTATTTAGCATAATATTTACATTAATTTATTTCAAAGTGTAAGGATTAGTACTAGTTCCATCACCAGTAACTATTGTTTTTCTATTTAAATTAATCGTTGGTCTTAAATTTTTTAAAGATTTACCAGACTCACTATAAATTAATTTTCCAGTTGTACTTAAAGCAAAAGGTTTAAAATCATTATCCCCAGCAGTAGCTAAAGAAGAAGTCCACCATAAATTTTCTATCTCGCTATTAAATAGATAAAATTCTTTATTATCATCAGTTGTATTGGCACCTGCATACGCTATTTCATCGGCCGTTAGTAACCCTATTTTATTACTATAAGTATCTCCTAAACAATTAAATGTAGGTATTTTATTCGTGGCAACTCTATTATAAGCATTATAAACTTTTTTAGAATCATTTATAGTAGATTCATTTTCTACACAAAATTTATAATTAACAATATTATCATTATAATCTTTTAAATAAGTATCATAATAATTATTTAATATATTTAATATATTAGTTTTCTCATAATTCTCATAATTTTCATAACTATCATGATAATTAGCTAACTCACCAATCGCATTATCTAATATTAATTTAACAGAACCATCTCCATTAATACGAACTATACGCCATTTCATATTAGCAAATTCTACATAATTATTATCTATTTTCCCCCGATAATAATAAGTAATACCAGTATCATCATAATCTTCAATTAACCCTTCATTTAAAGTGGCAATATCAGTTCCCACTACTGTTTTAGAGTGTTTTACACTTGGTGTATTTTTTAAAATCGTGGCATAAAAATATTCTTCTAAATCCGTGGTCTTTTTAATTTTTAAAACAAAACTTGTCATACTATTATTATCTAATTTTAAATTAAAATTCTGAGTTGTTCCTTTTGTTATTAATATATTACTAGCAAGTATATTTGTATCTGTATCTAAATTTTCATCACTTATTCCAATACTTCCTTCTTTAGAATTTAAATTATATCTAACTTTAGATTCATAATTTTTTAAATTATCTATTAATATTTCATAATAGACATCATTTTCTCCATTATTAGTTATTGAAAATTCATAAGTTTTATTATCTTCAATTAAAGAACCATTTATATAATTTATGGATAATTCTCCTACAACAGAAACTTCTGTATCATTACTAGTAACTTTTTCATAAAAAAGATAAAGAATACCAATAAAAATACATGAAAGAATTAAAAATCCAATAAAAATTAATAGCCTTTTATATTTTTTCCGCATCTTCATTCCCCTTTATTTTAGTATATAAACTTTTTTATTAAAAGTCAATTTTAAATTTTTAAAAAATGACAAAAAAGCATCAAGTAGACGCTTTATAAATATTTTTTAAATTTCCGAAATTCTACACTATCATCTAAGCTAGTTTTATCAAGTTCTTTAACAAGTTTTTTTTGCATCATAGATAATCTATCTGGTATTACAACATCAAAGACTACATACATGTTACCTCTACCTAGAGCATTTATCTTTTTAACACCTTTATTTTTAAGTTTTACTTTTTCATTAGGTTGAGTTCCTGCTTTAACATCTAATATTACATTACCAGTTAAAGTAGGTATTTCTTTTTTACAGCCAAGTATTGCTTCTGTAATTGTAAGAGGAACAGTTAAATATATATCTTCTTCTTCTCTTTTATATATTTCATGCTCTTTAACTTTAAACTCTAAATAAATATCACCATTAGGTCCTCCATTAGTACCACTTGAGCCTTTACCACTTATTCTTAATTGATAACCAGTATCTACACCCTCAGGAATACTAACTTCAATATTTTTTTTCTCACGAACACTTCCACGTCCATTACATAAAGAACATACTTCTTTAAAGGTTCGACCACTTCCTCCACATGTAGAACAAGTCATTTGAGTTTGAAAAACACCAAATAAAGATCTTTGCTCACTTATAATTCGGCCACTTCCTCCACAGTTAGGGCAAGTTGTTTCTTTAAATCCTCCTGCTCCCCCACATTTACTACATTTTTCATTTAAATCAAGGGTAATAGTTTTTTTACAGCCAAACACAGCTTCTTCAAATGTTAAATTAACAACTACTAAACTGTCTTCTCCTTTATGAGGCCTCTTAGAATTAGTTTTTCTTTGTCCAAATCCTGAAAAACTACTAAACCCTGAAAAACCTCCCCCAAATAAATCATTAAAAATATCACCTAAATCAATATCTTCAGCATTAAATCCACTGTAATTAGCTCCACCATTATTAGTAAAAGCTTGATGACCAAACTGGTCATATTGTCTTCTTTTCGTGGCATCAGATAATATCGCATAAGCTTCTCCTACTTCTTTAAATTTTGCTTCATCACCAGTTTGTTTATTATCAGGGTGATATTGTTTAGCAAGTTTTCTAAATGCTCTTTTAATTTCTTCATCAGTCGCAGTTTTAGAAACACCTAAAACCTCATAATAATCTTTTTTATTCATTATTAAAACCTCTATTCATTATAAATTTCTTGTAATTCTTCTACTAAATTATTAAAATACTTAAATGCTTCCTCTAATGTTTCATTACTCATATCTACTCCAGCAACTTTTAAAGATTCTATTGGTGTTTTAGTACAACCTAATTTTAAGAACTCTAAATAATTTTTTGTCGCATTCTCTTTATTATTTAAAATATCCATAGCTATTTTAATGGCCGCAGCATAAGCAGTCGCATACTGATAAACATAAAAATTCATATAGAAATGTGGTATTCTTTCCCACTCATATTTTATGACATCATCTATTACAATATTTTTACCATAATATTCTTTATTAAGTTTATAATAAATATTACATAAAGCTTCATGAGTGAGTACTTCTCCAGCCGCTTCTTTTTCATGAATTATTGCCTCAAATTCTGCAAACATAGTTTGACGATAAATAGTAGCTTTAAAATCTTTTATTAAATCATCTAATAAATATTTTTTAAAGTTTAAATCATTAGTATTATTAATTAAATATTTACTTAATAAAATTTGATTTACTTGGCTTGCAACCTCGGCAACAAAAATAGAATAGGCATAATCTTGATATTTTTGATTTTTAATCGCATAATAATAATGCATAGCATGCCCAAGTTCATGAGCAAGAGTAGAAACACTACCTAAAGAACCATCAAAACTAAGTAAAACATAAGGGTGAACATTATAACAAGCAGTACAATATGCACCATTTCTTTTTCCCTTATTAGGGCAAAAATCAATCCATTTTTCATCAAATGCTTTATTTAAGTCATTAATATAAGTACTACCTAAAGGACTTAATGCTTTATTTAAAAGTTCTTTTGCTTCTTCTAAAGTATATTTATTATTAACTTCACTTGTAATTCCAACATAAGTATCATATAAATGTAAACTTGAAACTCCTAAAGCTTCTTTTTTAAATTTCCAGTATTTAGATAAAGGCTTAATATTCTTTTTAACTATTTTAATTAAATTAGTATATATTTCATCAGGTATATCATTCACATATAAAGAAGAACTTAAAGCACTCTTAAACCCACGAATACTTGCTAATTTATTATTATTTTTAACCTCGGCCATTAAGAGTGCCGCATAAGTATTTTTAAACTTACCATAAGTGCTTAGCATTTTATTAAAACTAAGTTTTCTTACTCTTCTATCACTTGACTCAATAAGCTTTCTATAAGTTTTTTCACTTAACTCTTCTTCTTTTTTATCTACTTTAATTGTTCCAAACTCTAAATCCGCATCTGTAAGTAAAGAATATACATCATCAGGAACTTTAAATGTTCCCACCATACTTGATAAAATCTTTTCTTCTTTTTCACTTAAAGTATATTGTTTCATTTTAAATATATCTTTTAAGCTTCTTTCATATTCTTTTAATGCCGGATTTTCCTCTATATATTTAAGTATTAAATTATAATCTTTTTTAAGTATCTCTGGAACTATAAAAGATGTAGCTTCACTCTTTTTTTCATATAATTTATATACTTTTCCAAATAATTCTTGATAAAAAGTATTTGTAGTATCTTGGTCATTTGCTATATGTGCATAAATAAATATTTGTTCTAAGTTTTTTTCATAACATGTATCAAACTTTAAAAACTCTAATAAACTTTCCGCACTATCTAAAATATGTCCTTTATATTTACTATATATTTCTATATCTTTATCTAATTTTTCATAAGATTTATTAAAATCATCAATATCTTTATATAAATCTTTAATATTCCATTTTAAATTATCAGCAAAATCTTCTCTTGGCTTACCCATTAGTTTATCCTTTCTAAAAAGACAGTTCTAGTCTCCTAGAACTTATCTATTTTTCTTCATAACTAGCTTCCGCTACATCATCATCTTTATCATTAGTTTTATCTTCTTTTACTTCTTCAGTATTTGCTTTATCTTTTGATGCTTGTTCATATACTTTTGTTGCAAACTTCATAGCAACTTCATTTAGACTTTCAGTCTTTTTCTTGATATCATCTATATCATTACTTTCCATTGCTTTTTTAAGCTCTTCCATTTTTGTTTCTGCTTCTTCTTTATCTTTGCTATCTACTTTATCTCCTAAATCTTTAATTGCTTTTTCAGTAGCAAAAATCATACTATCAGCTTCATTTCTAACTTCAGCTTCTTCTTTTCTCTTTTCATCAGCTTCTTTATTAGCTTCAGCTTCTTTCATCATTTTATCTATTTCTTCATCAGATAAATTAGTTGATGATGTAATTGTAATTGATTGTTCTTTATTTGTACCTAAATCTTTAGCCGTTACATTAACTATACCATTAGCGTCTATATCAAACTTAACTTCAATTTGTGGTACTCCACGAGGTGCTGGTGGTATATTAGTTAATTGGAAGTTACCTAAAGTTTTATTATCATATGCCATAGGTCTTTCACCTTGTAAGACATGAATATCAACTGCAGGTTGATTATCTGCGGCAGTAGAAAATACTTGTGATTTACTTGTTGGAATAGTTGTATTTCTAGGTATTAAAACTGTCATTACATTTCCTAAAGTTTCAAGTCCTAGTGATAATGGTGTAACATCAAGTAAAACAATATCTTCTACTTCACCAGTTAAAACTCCACCTTGAATAGCCGCACCCATAGCAACTACTTCATCAGGGTTAACACTCTTATTTGGTTCTTGTCCTAATTCTTTTTTAACTAATTCTTGAATATATGGAATACGAGTTGAACCTCCAACTAATATTACTTTATCAATATCTTTATTAGTAAGTTTAGCATCTTTTAAAGCTTTATGAACTGGCTCAAGTGTAGAATCAAATAAATCACGGCATAAATCTTCAAATTTAGCTTTAGATAAAGTTGTTTCAAAATGTAATGGTTCTTTATCAGCATTTTGAGCTATAAATGGTAAACTAATTGAAGCATTTGTCATACCTGATAAATCTTTTTTAGCTTTTTCGGCAGCATCTTTAATTCTTTGCATAGCCATTTTATCTTTAGTTAAATCTATACCATTTTCCTTTTTAAATTCAGAAACTAAGTAATCCATAATTCTTTCATCAAAATCATCACCACCAAGACGATTATTACCGCTTGTTGCTTTAACTTCAAATACTCCGTCTCCAAGTTCTAGGATAGAAACATCGAATGTTCCACCACCTAAATCATAAACTAAAATAGTTTGTAATTTATCTTGCTTATCAAGTCCATATGCAAGTGCTGCGGCAGTAGGTTCATTAATAATTCTTTCTACTTCTAAGCCAGCAATTTTACCAGCATTTTTTGTTGCTTGTCTCTCAGCATCATTAAAGTAAGCTGGAACAGTAATAACTGCTTTAGTTACTTTTTCGCCTAAATAAGCTTCCGCGTCTTTCTTTAACTTACTTAAAATTTTAGCACTAATTTCTTCTGGTGTATATTTTTTACCATTAGCTTCTACTTTTTCACTAGTACCCATTTTTCTTTTAATAGAAGAAATAGTATTTTTAGCATTAGTTACTGCTTGATTACGAGCAATTTGCCCAACCATTTCTTCATCGCCTTTAAAGGCTACAACTGATGGAGTTGTCCTTGCCCCCTCACTATTAGGAATAACTTTTGGTTCTCCACCCTCTAAAACTGCAACACAACTATTAGTTGTTCCTAAATCAATACCTATAATTTTACTCATATATATCATTTCCTTTCAATTTTTATATTTTTTAAACATAGGCGTGTAAAATATTTATTTAAAACTATTACTATAATGAACAATATATTTGGTATTATATTAACTTTTAAAAGTGCCACTATTTTCCCTACAAATGAGCCTCCCCCAGTAAGCATCATTAAAAGTGCAAGAACGTCAAATGGAATATTTATAATATATAATACCATCATAATAATAAATAATATTTCACATATTTTATAAATAATATCTGTTTTTTCTATTACATTGGTTAAATTATTACCACATTTTACACAATAATGTGTATTTTCTAAATTTTCCGATTTACAAACGTTGCATTTAATATATTTTTCATTACTAATCTGTTCGTTCATTAACTTTTACCATGGCCGGTCTAAGTAATCTATCTTGAAACATATAACCTTTTTGTAAAACTTCTAAAACAATATTATTTTCTTTTTCTTTATTCTCCTCTGTTACGACCGCATTCATAATTGTTGGATCAAATTCTTTATCAATAACTTCTATTTCTGATACTCCTTTAGATTTTAGAATATCAATTAAGTTATCATAAATCATTTTAAAGCCAGTTAGAAATTTCTCACTTCCCTCTGTTTTTATATTCATAGCTCTTTCAAAATTATCTATTACAGGAAGTAATTTCTCGGCTATATCAAAGCCATCATATTTATATAATGCAAGTTTATCTGTTTCATATCTCTTGCGCATATTTTGCATTTCAGCAGTTATTCTTAAAACTTTTTCTTTAAGTTCTAAATTAGCTTTGATTAAATCATCTTTTTCTTTATCAATTTTTTTCTTTTTTTCTTTAAACTTTTTATGCTTTTCTTGCTCTAAAGTAGTATCTTCTACTTTTTCTTCTTGTTTAATATTTTCTTGTTCTTCCATTTATTCACCTTTTTCCTCTAGCCATTTATTTAAAATATTAAGTAGTCCCACAACCCTATCATATTCCATTCTCTTAGGCCCAACTATTGCAATAGTTCCTTTTTCGCCTCCTAAAGAATAATTAGTTTTTATAACTGTAACATTATCATCAAACTCAGATTCTTTTCCTATATAAATACTAATATCTTTATCTGATTCATTTTTCTCGATTTTTTTAATAGCCTCTTCATCTTCTAATTTGGCAACTAATTTTTTAATCTCTTGGGAATCATTATATTCGGGTTGCTCTAACATCTTGGCTTTACCAACAACATGAAAACTTTCTTTTGAGCTAACAAAATCATTAAAAGCATCATAAAATATATCATAAATTGTCTCATACTGTTTTACTTGTTCTTGAATAATTGGCTTAATCTCATATTCTAATCTTTCTGATAAATTAGAAATAGGTGTACCTATAAGCATTTTATTAATAATCTCACTAGTCTTTACAATCTCGTCAATATTAACTAGTTTTGAAATAGTAAATTGCTTATTTTTAACTATACCTTTATCAGTACAAACTAACGCGACAATATGTTCATCATCTAAAGGAATAATCTGTATCTTTTTTAAAACGTTAGATTCAGATTCTTTTCCTAAAGATATACTTGTATAATTAGTAATATCACTAATAATTTCTAAACACTCTAATATCGCGTCACTAACAACTAAATTTTGATTAGAAAATATAGTTTGCAATTTTAACATATCTTCTCCTGTTAGTTCCTTTGGCTTCATTAAATTTTCAACATAATATCTATAACCTGCCTCACTAGGAACACGACCACTAGAGATATGATTTTTTTCAATTAAACCTAATTTTTCTAAAACAGCCATTTCATTTCTAATCGTGGCACTAGAACAATTAAACCGCTCACATAAATAATTAGACCCAATAGGCTTGGCTTCTTTTATGTAGCACTCAACAATTTCTTTTAATATTTCCTTTTGCCTTTCGTCCATGTTATCACCTATTAGCACTATAAACTCATCAGTGCTAATATCATTATAATATTATGCTTAGCACTTGTCAATATATTACTGCTAATTTTTAAAAATTTCATTTTTTATGTAGATTATTATTGAAAGTGCACAATTGTTGTGCAATAAGTTTTGTAATGATATATAATATCTCTCAAGCAATTTATTTTACTAAATGTATATAAAGAAACTTATCTTATTTTTTCCTTTTTCTAACTAAAGAATCTATCTCTAATTTTTTCATGAGCATAATAATCATAAAATTATCAACAACATATTGATACTCATGTAAATCAAGTAAAACCATTAATTCTCTTGCTACTAAAGTATCTAAATACTTGCTTTCTTTATTATAAAAGTCTAACTCTACTCTAATTAATTCTAGATGTTCTTTAATAGACCTCGAAAAACTTGTAAGATACATCGTAAGTTCATTTGTTAAATCTCTT
>CANQTE010000036.1 GCA_947626695.1 uncultured Bacilli bacterium
TATACTTACTAATCTTTAATGTGTAGTCTTTTTCTAATATTCCATTTGCACTAGTTCCTCCATCTATTCCTCCATGTCCAGCATCTATTACAACTTTTTTTCTAGTACTACCATCAACATAATTCATGTTTATCACCTATTATAAAATATGAAAAAAACAATAACTTGTGAAATTATAAAAACTAAAAATAATTAAATCTAAACTAATACTAAATTAATCTAAACAATTCATGAAGTACTACTTCACAAAATTAATATATCACATTACTCAACCTATATTTATAACTTCCAACTCTATTCTTTATGTATTCCACTATCAACAATTTTTCTATTTTCTAGCATATAAATTCTATTACAATTCATAATAGTTGATAATACATGGGCTATATGTCCATTTCTTCTATTGTATCATGGAAAGATTTTCATTTACACAATTTTATTTACAGACTCACAAATTTGATAAATTTTGTATTACTTTTTTTGTTCAATCCTTTATTTACCTAGCTAAAAGTATATTACTTTTTTATAATCAAGAGTATTAATGATTAAATTATATAATTCATATTATCTCAAATAATTTACAATTATCTCCTTTAATTCACAAGAGCAATAAGTATTAATATACTTCTGCCTTTCATCTTCACTTATAACACGACTATTATTTTTAAACATCTCTTTTAATTTTTTATAATCTCCATTAATACTTTCATGACTAGCAACAATCATATCTATTTTAGATACACCAGTAAGGTCTAAATCTATACCATTTATTTTAGCAAGTGATTCTATAAATATTCTTTGACTTCGACCATTACCTTCACGAAATGGATGTAAGACATTAATATCAGCAAATAACTCCACTAGTTTATCTATTGTTGTTTCATTATTATAGTCCATAAAATATTTTTCTTTTTTCAACTTATTAAATACATCATTACCAAAAGACTCTATATGTTCTGTTAAACAAAATAAATCTTGTTTAGCAATATTGCAATTTCTTATATCTCCAGCCCATCTATAAACATCTTGAAACAAATATTTATGAATACTTTTTAAATAATCAAAATCAAAATTTCCTTTTAAAGGCTTTTCATTTAATTCATATATTCTCAAAGATACAAGCTCTCTTTCAAGATTAAATAAATCTTCTTCATTTGTAACATTTAATTTATTAATTAAAACATCTGTACCTTTATAACAATAATCTGCTGTTCTTTCATAAGTGTATTTATATTTATTATCCATAAATACCTCTATATTTTTCTATAATTTTTTGTCGCTCTAATTCCGTTGAAGATTTACCAATTATACAATTATAAAGCTTTTGCCTCAATTCTTTAGTTAATGGCATCCCTTCTTGTGCCATAGCACCATTTACCTTTTCTATTTTTTCTTGTATTTCTTTTTCAGTTAATTTCTTATTATTCATTAAAATCACACGCTTTCTAAAGCTTTTTATATCTTTATATTATGTCATAAAATACTTAATAAACCAGTAATTTGACACAATATTACTAATATTTTTTATTTAAAATTTACATAATAAAAGACACTTATCATCAAAGTATCTTACTATTATTTATAGATTATCATTTGCTACAACTAATTCTATTTTAGTTGGATTTATTCTTACTCAGGCATCCAGCATCAATTACAACTTTTTTTCTAGTACTACCACCAACATAATTCATGTTTATCACCTTATAAAATATGAAAAACAATAACTTGTGAAATCATAATAATTGAAAAATTAATTAAAACTATAACTTTTAACATATTAAGTTTAATTATTCATGAAGTATTGCTTCACATAAATATGCTAAATCTTAAAATATTCTTATTATATTTAATAGTTTATGAAGTGCTACTTCACAAAGAGATATTAAATATCAAATAAAATTACTAATAATTATAATAACTTAAAAATAACCTATCATTTTTCACATACTTCTATTTCCAAACACATTATAACTTATTTTTTTTACTAACCACTAACTTAGTTACTACATTAAAATAAACAAAATTCCTAATTATTCTATAAAACATCCTTATAGCAGAATAAATTAAACTATATGAATATAAATCCTTCAAAACATCCTCACGTTTTGAAAAATAATCTGATTTTATAATCAATTGATTTTTAAAACTTAATACTTTTAATATTTTTAAATCATTAGATGTCATTACATCATACCTTGATGTAACTTCAGAACAATTAAACAATTTACAAGTTAAATTTATAGTTGAACAACCACTATTTGTTTGATAAATGCACATTCTACAGCATCCATTACATTTATTATTTTTTAACTTTTGTTGCACATAACACTTACCATCTTTAAACCCACATATATTAAAGCCCTGCACTTTTTCATTAATCATTTTACATGATTCATCATATATAAATTTTATTCTCTTTTTCCGCTTCTTAATATTCAAAGCTGAAATCACATAATCTATCATAACATCATGAATATTATTTTTAAGTACAAAGAAAGTATTATAATATAAAATACTCTTATATAAATTAACCTTTTTTAAAAATTTATTATAGTCCCTATAATCATTAATTGTAATCATCTTATATCTCATATATATTACCTACCATAAAAATATTATACTATCTTTTATTCATAAATTAAATTACTACTTTATTTAATTTAATATAACTATTTTCTAATAATAAAATTAAAATAAAATTGGTTATCTCTAGACTACTTACTCTTTAAATATTTTCTAGTTCTCTATTTTCTATTTCTGATATAACTAATTTTTTATCTTTCTTTTAAAAAAAGCAAACTTACATTGATATTGTCTGCTTAATTACATTCTTCTTTTGGTGCACAAGTACCCGCTTTATATAATTTACCAAATGTTTCATAAAAATTATCATATAAATCATTGTATTGTTTTTCTGTCATTTCCGCATATTTATTTTGTCCTTCTTCTAATTCTCTACTTATTTCTTTAGCATCAACAATACCACCATTTTTAATAGTTATAAAATATGGAAAATATATTCTTTTTTCTCCAACAGAATAAGTTTTACCATCACTATCAGTTAATTCATAATCTCTTAAATAATCATTTAATTTATCTAATAATTCATAATAACTTTCTGACCCTTTATTTATTTGCTTTACTTCACCATCCTGTATTTCATAATTAGACTTATCATCATCTAACTCCAAATAATAAATAGTTTCAATATCTAATTTTTCCGCAACATCTAACATAGGTTTAAGCATATTTCGACACCATGGACACCAATTAGCTCCCACATATATAATTGCTTTTTTACTATCTAATAATTTTATTGCTTCCTCTACAGTAACATATTTAATAGGATTATTTTTATCAATACTCACATTATTATATTTTTCACCATCTGATTCTCTAATTGTATCATTTAATGCCTCATATTCATTTTTAAATCTTAAAGCATCTTTATTTTCTTCCTTTTTAAATAATAAAAAATAACCTCCAATTCCAAACACCAATATCAAAGCAACTACTATTAGACAAATTATTACTCTTTTCTTATTCACCTATTTTCTCTCCTTTCATTATCAATTTTATAATAAAAGGTGAACAAATTAAATAACGACATGGTTGCAAAAACTCAACATTTAGTTGAGCTTACTAATCACAATCACTTTCAAGCATTAATGGTATTTTATAAGTTATAATTTCTTCATCTTCATTTTTTGCTTCTATCTCTAAATATAAACTATCTTTTGAATATGTTTCACATACTTTTTGATAATTATCAACGGTAAATGATACATCCTTTAAAAAATCTTCCAATGTTATTTTAGTATTTTTATCATAATTACAAGTATCTATAATTTTATTTGCATCATTACTACTTTCATATAAAGTACATTTTATATCACTGTACTCTTCATTATCATTAGCTCCACAATAACTAACTTCACTTATATAAATTGCCGATTTAGAATTATTATATGAAATACTACCTGATATATCAAAATTAGAACAGTTTGATTTTAAAATTTTAAACTCAAAATTATTATCACCACGTTTAAATAAATATATTGCCCCGACTATAATTAAAATAATTATAATTAAAGTACAAGATATAATATAAATAGTTTTTTTCTTTCTACTTTTTGTACTATACTCTCCTTCAAAAAAATCGTCTAAACTAATATTAAAATCTTTACTCATTTCTTTAATTAAAGAAGTATCGGGCATATTTTTCCCATTTTCCCATTTACTCACAGCTTGATAAGTTACATTATATTTATCTGCCAAATCTTTTTGAGTAAGATTATTCTTTTTTCTAATTTCTTTAATAAATTTCCCTATCTTTTCTTGGTCCATAGTTCACTTCCTAATCTTACATTTACTATCTTTTCTTCCCAAATATTATATCATTTATTATTTACGATTACAATTATATAAAAGTTATTTAAACATTACAATTTATATTTCTAAAACTATATTTATCTAAATAACTTTATCTTTATATACTAAATTTATCTTATTTCTTCATAAAATACTTTATAATTTTTATCTACAACTATCTTATAAGTAATAGTTTTAACAATTTCTTTATTTTTCAATGTAAAATTAACAAAGTCTAATTTTAATTCTGTTTCACCAACATTTTCAGGTTTTAAAATAAACGAATATGTTTTATTACCATCTACATTAGTAATTCTTTTCTCGCTAGATATAGTAATTATATTTTTAACACTTAAACTTGGAATTATCATATCTTCTGTATAACTTATTTCTATTTTAGGGTATTTAGATTCGATGGTTACATTATCATCATTTTCCATAATACTTATATCTGCTCTTTTAAAATATATTTTTTTAACTTTCTTTGATTTATTTAAAAAATCTTGTAATAAATATTTATCTTTATCGTTAAAGATAATATATAATTTATATAAATTTTTACAATTATAGTAATAACGATAGTTTTCATCCTCACCAATAAATGTTTTAGCCTTTATACATGTGTTAGCTTCATCCCTTACTTCTATTTTAGTTGCAAAATCATGATACCAATAATAATATATACAGGCCCCAAACAGGAGAGTTAATATAATTATCAATATAATAAACATTAATATATCTTTAAATTTTATTTTACTATCATTTAACAACAGTATTTTATCTAGTATCTTGCCTAAAAATCCTTTATTAATTATAAAGTATAAACATATAGGACCTAAACTATTTAAAATAATATCGTCTATATCAAAAACACCACCACCAATAATTAATTGACTAAATTCAATTATTAAAGTCGTAATAAATACACTTAAAATAAATTTTGGATAATTATTAATTTTTTTTATTACTCTTGGGTATAAATAAGCAAGTGGAGTTAAAATTAAAATATTTCCAATAATTAAAACTACATTATTATATTGAGAATAATTAATCACTTCTTTGATAGTTTCTGTTATACTTTTAAATGGAATAAAATTAGGCGTTACACTAAAATCAAGAAATCTAGTACCTCTAGCGAAATTGGTAAAGAAAAATACGACTGCTAAATAAATTATTAAGTAAAATTTCATATTATTTTTTAATTCTTTATTATCTTTGTTAGCTAAAAATTTAAAAATACTACCTAAATATGTAAATATAATCATAAGAGTTGCCGTAATAATTACTATTGCCGTTTTATTAGCCTCCCAGTAATTAAAATTTCTGTGTGTTAAAATAAATGTAGATAAAAAAGAGAATAATAATATTAAAATACTACTAAAATACATAATATTTGATAATTTTATTAACCATTTATTTTTCTTCATTTTTTAATCTCTCTCCTCTTTAATATAATAATTTATTATGTTTCACTAGCATTAATTATAAGTCTTTTATAATAAGTACTTGTACTTTCAAATAAACCAGTAATTTCTTTGATAGTAATCATTATATAACGGGAACTTTTGTTTGACAATATGTTTTTTAAAATTATCTGAATTAATTTATTTTAATTATTACAAATTAATATTTTTCTTAAGTTAAAAAAGCAAGCTTATATATAGTTTGCTAATATTTACTTAATTATCACTTTCTTCTTTAACTTTCTTTAAATCATATATTACATCAACACTATCACAAACATTTTGTGAGTGAGTTACAATAATAACACATTTATTTTCTTCATGGGCTAACTTTTTAAATATATCTAATATTTCAGTTTCGGTTTGTTTATCAAGATTTCCAGTTGGCTCATCAGCAATTATCATTTTAGGATTATAAGACAAGCTTCTTGCAATAGCAACTCTTTGTTGTTCTCCTCCTGATAATCTTAATACTTTACGATTAGCATAGCTTTCTTTTAAACCAACTTTTTCCATTAACTTAATTGCTTTTTCTTTTTTATTTTTAATTTTTAAACCACTTACGTCCATAGAAAGAATTATGTTTTCACTGGCAGTCATAAAGGGTAATAAATTATAACTTTGGAATACTATACCTATATCACTATTACGATATTTATCTAAATTCATACTATTTAAACTTTTACCATCAAAGATGATTTCACCTTCAGTACATCTTTCAAGTCCACTTATTAAAGATAATAGAGTAGTTTTTCCTGTTCCACTTCGACCTCTTATCGCATACGTTTTTCCACTTTCAAAGTCAAAACTAACATTTTTTAATGCATAATCATCTTCTTTTGCATCACTATACCTGTAACTGGCATTTTTAATACTTAAGATAATATTCTTTGGAGTAAATTTTTTTTCTTTAATCTCTATATTTTCCTTTTTGTTATCTTTTATTTCTTGTTCTTCATTAGTTTCTAGATTATCTTTTGATGTATAGTTATTTTTTTTCTTATTTGTCATTATTTAAGACCTCTCTTTCAATATTGTAAGTGGTGAAAATCTTTCTATACTAACCATTGAGGCAATAGAACTTATTAAGACAAGTGTTAGTCCTATTCCAAGTAATTCTAATAAAACTTTAATATCTACGACCGCATTAATAGAATCATAAGCTTCAATAATAGGCATACCTTTACCTCGCATTTCACCTTTACCACGATTAGGCATTACACCATTCATACTTGCTCCCCCAAAATTTTTATCTATTTCTTCAGTTCTTTCATTGCTACTATTTATTTCATTTTCTAGTAGAGAATTACTTACTTCTTTAGAAGATACTGCTCCAATACAAGCTCCAAGTATAAGAGCAACAAAGGCAACTATAACAAGTTCTGATACAAACTGCAAAGTTAATTTAAACTTACTAACACCTATTGTTCTTAAAACTCCTATTTCATATTTTCTTTCACGAATATTTATCATATTGATTATGAATAAGACAATTCCTCCAATAATAAGAGTAATTACTAAGAATGTAGTAGCAAAAGAATTAATATTCTTTATACTTGATATGCCACTTAAAGCTAGTTCTTCGTTTGTTTGAAGAATAAAGTTTTCATCTAAACCTTTTTCATAAAATTCAGATTGGAGTTTTTCGACATTATCATAAGAATCTATAATAAAAGTGGGATTAATCGTAGCATTTAAATCTTCATTTTGGGTAGTAATTGTTGTAATAGCACTCGCATTTGTTACAAGCGTATTCGCAGAATTTGAAAACATAGACATTACATTAGTACTTTCTTCTTCATTTTCTTTAAAAATACCAATAATTTCAAATTCATAAGTATTTCCATCATCATCTTCTAGTTTTATTTTATCATTTAAGTTTAAATTATTATAATCGGCAAGTTCTTCATTTATAAATACATAGTTACCATCAAATGCTATATCCCAAGCATTATCAGTTATTTTTTCCATAGTGTAAGTACCATTTATAAATTCACTCATAGCATTTAGGGAACTATACCCAGTTAAAGTAAAATCAGTAGAAGGCATATTATTTCCTTTTCCATGACCAAAACCATTTGGCATATCATTATTTGAGGTAATTTCCGCTTTATCAATATTATTTCCATTTAAACCAACACTATAGGTATAATAATAATTTTCGATGTAGTTACTACCCCCAAAAGATTCAATATCACTAATAGTATAGCTTGCTATATTATCAAATTTCTCACGAGCATTTTCTCTATCATCAGCTTGTGATGGGTCAAAATCTTTCATCATACTTGCCCTATCAAAACTAATTGTTACTTCTTTATCATAAGCACTTTTATAGGAATTTATTAAATCAACTGCAGTATTTTTAATGGCTAGTGTTATAGTACAAGCACAAGCAATAATTAAAATGATAATCCCTATTAAAATATTTCTCCCTTTATTTCTTTTAATTGAAATCCAGGCATTTTTTAATATAAACATAATATTCCTCCTTTAAGAACAATACTATTTTATTATGGAAATATTAAAGAAACATTAAAAAACACTAACTTTTTTCGTTAATGTTCATTTATTTTAAATTTAACTTCAAAAGTAGTATATCCATCTTTAGAATAAGCTCTAATATAACCATGATGGGATTCAACAATATTTTTAGCAATAGCAAGTCCTAAGCCATATCTTCCACTTTTACGATTATGACTTTTATCATTTCTATAAAATCTTTCAAATATTTTTTCACATTCACTCTCTAGAATTGGTGCACCTTCATTTATTATTTCTAATTTTATTTCCGATTTTAAAGATGTTAAATTAACTTTAATTTTACTATTTTCTTTTCCATGACTAATGGCATTATCAATTAAAATAGATGCAAATTCATCTATACTTTCTTTATGACAAAGTAAGTTTATTTTCTCTGTTATATTAGTTTCGATAGTTATATTTTTTTCGTATGCTAAACTTTCAAATGTTAAGGCTCTTTTTTCAATAATCATAGAAATATCATTTTTACTGAAATTCTCTTTTTTTAAATATTCTGTTTTAGATAAATCAAGTAATCTTGTTATTAAATTACTCATTCTATCAGATTCACTTTTTAAGTTATTAATCCATTTTTCATTCTTTTTATTTACATCTAAGGAATCTATACTTGCCATCATCACAGCGAGTGGTGTTTTAAGTTCATGAGAAGCATTCGCGACAAACTCTTTTTCTCTATTAAAGCTTTCCAAGACAGGTTTAGTTATCCATTCAGTTATTTTTTTAGAAATAATATAAATGATAAACTCACCAAAACAAATTAATAATAAAGAAGTTAGTAAATTCATAAGTAACATATTTCTAGTATTAGTTATATTTACAATAGTTAAAGAATTATTATTTTCAAAATTATAAGCATATTTATTCCAATATAAACAGCCAATTTTTATTTTACTTGTGTTATTACTAGCAATAATATTTTTAGCTTTAGTTAAAATCTCTTTAGTTATATCATTATCACTATGACTTATTTTATCAACAATATCATTATTATCATTTAAGATAAATGTATAAACTTCATAATCCATAACTTTTCTATTATGTAAATCATCATTATTAAGAGGTTTTATTTCTTTCAAAGGCTCAGGTCTTTTTATAGTTAAATTTTTCATTCTTGTTAAATTATTTAATATTCCTGTATATTCTTTATGATATGTTTCTATATTAAAAAAGCTAGCAAAAAAGATACTAAATAAAGAGATAATAATAAAAATTGTAAAAAATGTTTTTTTCTTTAAATTTTCCATATCTCTTTATTCCTCCATTTTATAACCTAAATTACGAACAGATTTAATATTTACTTTTGAGCCAATAATTTTTATTTTCTTTCTTAAAAAAGAAAGGTAAGCTTCTAAATTATTAGATTCATAATCAGTATCTATTCCCCATACTTTATCATAAATTTGTTCTTTAGATACAATTTGTTCTTTATTATTCATAAAATATTCAAGTAATAGAAATTCTCTATAAGGAATAGTTATTGTTTCATTGGTATTTTTACAAGTTAAAATTGAAGTTCTAATATTTAATGCTAAATCACTATATTCTAATATATCTTTAAGCTTATTATTACCCTTATTTCTTATTTGAACATTTACGCGAGCAATTAATTCTTCAATATGAAAAGGTTTAGTTACATAATCGTCTGCTCCTGTATTAAAGCCTTTTAATTTATCTTCTAACTCAGATTTAGCAGTAAGCATAATAACTTTAGCATTTATATCATTTTCCTTTATTTCTTTTAATATATCAAAGCCATTTATTTTAGGTAACATTATATCAAGGATTATTAAATCATATATGTTAGATAAAGCATTATATAAGCCATCTTCACCATCAAAACATGTATCAACCTCATATTTTTCGCGTCGTAGTTTAGTTGCAATAACATCAGCGATTGTCTCTTCATCTTCAACAACTAAAATTCTCAAAATTTACCACCTCTAACTTTTAAAATTATATATTACAAAAATTAAAGAAACATTAAAAATGTATAATAATTATACCAGAAAAAAAGCAAGTTTGCTATTTATTTTCTTTTAATTGTTTACTTCTATAGCTCCACAGTCATTTTCTATTTTTTCGTATTATCTATTTGACTGTAATATAACAAAAATGCTATTGCTCCTATAATTACTGGTAATTTTTCATTTTTATAATCTATTTTTATATTAATCTTCTAAATAATCATTTCCATTAATAATCCATAATTTGTAACATACTAATATCTTTCTTTTATTATGCTTTTACTACAAGAATAAGTAATTAAGAAATAGCCACCATATATAATAACAATAAATATAGCCGTTGCAATAATAGATGGTAATAACTCATCTGTTCCAAATACTTCTAATATTTTAACAGCAAACATTATACCAAAGATAGAGTGAATTAAAGCAAGTATTAAAGGTAACATAAAGAATATTGCAATTTGTCTAAATAGTGCTTTATTAATCATTTTCTCATCTGTCCCAATTTTCCTTAGCATTTTAAATTTTTCTTTATTATCACTTGCATCAGATAATTCTTTTAAACCTAAAATCGCCGCACTACTAATCAAGAATATAATTCCTAAATAAAGGCCAATAAATGTAACCATCGCTGATAATCCTACTGTTGCTTCTTTAATAGCAAGTTTTGTTGACCCACTTGGAAGTATGTATTCACTCACTCTTTTATCTTTATCTAATTTATTAATATTATTTTCTATTTCCATTATTTCTTTTTTATCAGTTGTTTTATAATTACCTATTAAATGATTTTCATATAAATATTCTTCATTTACAATATTATCAGCCACTAAAATAATACCTGTATTAATATGTTGACTAGACATTTCTAAAAAGCCATCTTGACAAGTATCATATTTAGATTTTAAAGTATGCCCAAATAAATTAATCGTTTCATTATTTTTAAGAGCAATATTTCTAATATTAACCATAGATTTAAAATCTGCAACAATAATATATTCACCATCATTTAAAGAATATTCATTTATTCCATAAAATCTCGCCACTTTATTATAATCACTTATTTTCATTATAGGTTCTTTTGTATCATAAGCTAAAAATGGAAACTCTGTTCTAATGCTATCTAATCTTGAACCTAATGTATGATTTAAAGTTAAGTTCTCTGTTGCATAAATATTTACTTCTATATAATCTTTAAAATATGAAGTAATATCAAAATTAAATAATCGAAAACTTTCTTTTACATCATAATTAGAATTTTTTATTTGCAAATCACTGTACCCTAAACCTTTAAAATCTTCATAATATCTTTCCATATTCATAACTTTTGAAAAATGAGCATCAGCAGGTGCAAGTTTTTTAATATTAGCATTCATAGAATTTTTCATAGTAAGACAAGCAGACAACAAACATATAGTTACAAATAACATTAAACAAATAATTGTTGCCCCAAATACTGTTGTATTAATTTTACTTGAAAACTCTCTTAATGTAAAACTATTTAAACCTTTATAGTAATATTTTTTTAAACTTTGAACAATTCTTAAAATTAGACCTGATAAAGACCAAAATATGAAAAATGTTGAAACTACACCCATAATAATTGGTTTTAATACATCCGTAACTTCTTGTAAAGTTAAAAATTCTGCTGTTACCATATGATATGCTTTTCCAAGTACAATACAAGAAATAATAAAAATAATAATACATAAATAAGGATTTTTTAGTTTAATTTCCTCACTCTTTTTTGCCCCATTTAATAAATCAATTAATTTACATTTACTTACACTTATAGTATTAAATATCATAACAAGTAAATACATAATACTAAAATAAATAATTGTTTTAAAAAAGGCAGATGCTGAAAAAACAAAGGCAAACTTTGTGAGATTTGCTTCAAAACTATTAGCAACCACTAAACTCATAGCTTGTGATAGTAACACCCCAAGTCCTAAACCTACTAAAAGTGAAATAATACCAATAAATAATGTTTCAAAAAATAATATTAAAGATATTTTTCTTTTACTCATACCTAAAGTTAGATAAACTCCAAACTCTTTATTTCTTCTTTTCATTAAAAAACGTGATGCATATATAATAAGAAAACCTAATATAAATGATACAAAGACACTAACACTAGAAAGCAGTGTCATCATAAGTTCAATCAAATCTTGGGTTGATGAAGAAACATCCATCATAACTGTTTGACTATCTAAAGCATTAAAAACATAAAATATAGAAATACCAAGAATAAGTGTAAAAAAGTAGATGGCATAGTCTTTAATACTCTTCTTGATATTTTTAAGTGATAATTTACAAAGCATCATTTAAATCACCACCAAGTAAAGTTACAACATCAATAATCTTATCAAAAAAAACTTTTCGAGTATCATTTCCTTTATGAATTTCTTTAAAAATCTTACCATCTTTGATAAAGATTACTCTTCGTGCATAACTAGCAGTAAAAGCATCATGAGTAACCATAAGTATAGTTGCTCCTAGTTTATCTAAAAACTCTAATTTTTCAAGTAACATTTTAGACGATTTAGAATCTAATGCTCCAGTTGGCTCATCTGCCAAAATAAGTTTTGGGTTCGTTATAATAGCTCGAGCACTAGCTACTCTTTGTTTTTGTCCTCCACTCATTTGATATGGATACTTATTTAAAACGTCTTTTATATCTAATTCTTCCGCGACCCTTTTTATTTTTGCATCTATTTCTTTAACATTTACACCCTTTATAGATAAAGCAAGAGCAATATTTTCATAAGCTGTTAAAGTATCTAGTAAATTAAAATCTTGAAAAATAAACCCTAATTCTTCTCTTCTAAATTTATTAAGTTCATTACCCTTTAACTTAGTAATATCAAAACCTCCCACAAAGATATGTCCACTTGTTACTTTATCAATCGTTCCAATACAATTTAAAAGAGTAGTTTTTCCAGAGCCACTTGCCCCCATTATAGCAACAAACTCACCCTTTTCTACTTCAAATGATAAATTATCAATCGCTTTTGTTAGAGATGACCGACTACCATAGTATTTTTCGACTTTTTGAACTTTTAAAATATTTTCCATAAAAATTTTTTCTCCTCTCATAAACATAATAAACCAAAAAAACTATTTTGTCGTTCGTTTAATATTACAAAAACATTACAATTTTGTAACATTACTTTAAAACATCATAATATTTATTTTTAGCAAATGTTATATAAACTTTTGCTGTGTATTAGATTTGAGGTGATGGAGTAAAATCATAATCAGCATAAACATCATATATATTAACTGGAAAAT
>CANQTE010000037.1 GCA_947626695.1 uncultured Bacilli bacterium
GGAAAATGAAAAGGAAAATGCTTTATTTTATTGACATTTTCCTTGATTTCCTTGATAATATTAATTCCCTGATAATATATATGGATGGTCTGTAGTGCCTGTTCCACCCTCTTGAAATTTAGTATCTGCCTTAAGATTTATGACAGGACGGACACCTTTCGCATTGCTCACAGCAGAATCGTTGAGGTAGCCATTGCTATACACAATGAACACGCTCGCATGACTGCTAATGGCATTTGGAGACATTGTCCAGTAATCTTGAACAGTATATAAGTAATAATCAGTATTATACGAGCCTCCAAGTCCTCCAGCAAAACTTTCTTCATCAATAGTAATTAAACCTATTGGGTTTGTTAATTTTTCATTTCCATTTGAATTACCACTTGTTGTAAATAAGTTATCTTTAGTATTACATTTAAATGTTGCTGTTTTAGTAGAACCATATATTCTATCATATGGTTTAAAATATTGTATAATACTTGAAGTTGAGCCATAGTCTGCATCATTACAGAAACCCGCTGTGCCATCTATTTTATTTCCATAAGTACTCTTTAAATTAGTATTATACCAACTATCTAATACGCCTTTTATAGTACTATTATCATATTTTACATATTGTGCATTATTATATTGAGAATTAAATGCAGATGTACCTATTTGAGTATCACTTCCAGTGGTTTTAGGCGCACTTGATGTTGTACTCGTACCAGCATATATTAATCTTATACTGCCATTACCATTAATTCTTATTATTCGCCACCATATATCAGCATTACCAACTTTACCAAATTTTACCCAGTTGTTTGTTACATTTCCTCTGTAATAATATGTATCTCCAAAGTCGTCTATTCCTTTACATAATAAACTTTTTTTATCTTCTATACTAGTTATTGATGGTGCTTCTTCATAGGCTGGACATCCTTCACTTGGACTATTTACTTTTTCTTTTATTTTGTCCGCTAGAGTTTCTTCTATATCTAACCAAACATAACATTTAGTTCCTTCTTCTGTTACTCCTATATATACTCTACCGTCTTTATATTCCATTGGTATATTTTTTAATTTTTCTGTACTTTTCCCTATTGTACAATAACTTCTATCTGTATTTACTTTATAACTTCCTGTTGTAGGTATAGTTCTTGTTGTATAAATTCCACTTCCTTTTGTTGTTTCGACATTAATTGCCAAGGAATTATTTTTTTTATAACTAACATTATCTATTTTAGTTAGTTTGTTTTCTCCTTTAAATGTCGCTCCCGCGATAAATAAAACCCCACTTAAAACTAATACTACTCCCATAGTATGTTTCTTTTTTTTCATAATGAATACTCTCCCTTTTCTAAAATTTAATATAGTTTCGCTCTAAAAAAACTATAAAAAATCATAACAATTTGCAATGCATTTTGTTATGATAATTATACAATAAGCTTGACTAAATATCAAGACTATTTTAGAAAAATATATCATTTAATGCTTCACTTATAATATTACTAGTAAGATTTATAACGTTAGTAACACTTGGAGTTGTATATAAATTTTTATGATATTCAAAAATTAAAGGAACACCGATTGCTATTACAGGAATATTAAAAGTTTTAGAATCTATTTTTTTATTTTCTTTTAATTCACTTCCTGGTATTATGCCTGTATTATTTATTTCGATATGATTATTTAAATTATCTTCATTATTAGTTACTAAAGTATCAATTATAATTATGACTGTTGGTTTTAGCTTTTTGACCACCATTTCAATTAAACTAAAAGAACTTATTCCACTTTTATCTATTACTTCTGGATTAAATATAACTACATTAGGACTATTTAAAAAATTATTATACTGATTATTACTCATTATTTTATTTGTAGTTGTAACACCTAGACTATCACAAGTTATATTAGAGTTTCCAAGCCCTATTATTAAAGGTTTAGGTTGATTTTCATTTTTAAAGAATAATTTTAATATTTTAACTAGACTTTTTTTTATTTGTTTTGTTCTTTTTTGTAAACTTATATAATCAAAAGAAATAGTATAATAATCTCCTTTTATTTTTTTTAATAGTTTTTCATTATTAGTTGTTACTTTAAAATGAGTTATGATATACCCATTATATTTTGCCTCATCTATTTTAAGTAAATTATCTTTAATAATTTTAGATGAATCTATAAATACTTTTTTCAAGAATACCACCTTTTATTATAATTCCCAAATAAAACACATATATACTACATCTTTTAAAAGAAAAGCCTTGAAAATTACTTATTTTTCTGATAAAATTGATACTATATCAAGAGGAAGGAGTGTCCAAAATTGGCAAATATTAAAAGTTCTAAAAAAGCAATTAAAGTTATAGCTAAAAAAACCGAGAATAATCATGAACTTAAAGCTAGAGTTAAAAACTTAATTAAAGATACTGAAAAAGCTATTTTAAGTGGCGAAAAAGAAAGTGCTAGTGCTTTATTTAAAGATGTTCAAAAATATTTAGACCAAGCTGTTAGTAAGGGATTAATTAAAAATAATACTGCTGATAGACAAAAAAAGAGATTATCTAATAAAGTTAAAAATATGAAGTAATATTGTACACTTCTTTTTTTTTTGTTATACTTAAAGTGGTGATGATATGAATAAATATATAGTAAGTATATTTTCTTTTATAATTATTTTAGTTGTTTTATTAAATGTAGATAAGATTACAGATAAGATTATTAACATATTATATCATACAAATAGTTATAGTATTTATATTAATAATGAATATTATAAAGAAAATAATTATAGTTTTGTTAAAAATACAAAAGAGTTTGTTCCTTATGGAAAGCAAGATTTATTGAATATTATTTATACTACGATTAATTCTAAAAGTGATAATTTTACTTTTTATTGTCCTAAAGAATATCAAAATTGTATTAATGATATAAATAATTTTAGTAATGATGCTGATTTATTAACGCATCTTAATAATTTTGTTCACCCTTTTAATTCTTTTACAAGTATTAATACTACTATATCTGATTCTGGAGAAGTTAATTTAAAGATTAAGTATTTATACCAAGAAGAAGAAATACTTGCGATAGAAAAAGAAGTTGATGAATTATTAAAAAAGATTATTACAGCTGATTTAGAAAGTAATTATGATAAAATTAAAGCTATTCATGATTATATTATTAATAATACAAAATATGATTTAGATGATGATAAAGAGAAGAAAAGTTATAATGCTTATGGGGCTTTATTTAATCATTTAGCTACTTGTAATGGTTATACTGATTTAATGGCGATATTTTTAAGTGAAATGGGCTATGATAATTATAAAGTTGCCACGACAAATGGGAAAGATGAGAAAACACAAGGACATGTATGGAATGCAGTTTTTGTTGATGGAAGATGGTTACATTTAGACCTTACATGGGACGACCCAGTTAGCAGTGATAATAAAGATTATTTGTATCATAAATATTTTTTGATAGATACAGAAGAATTAGAGACTGCTGATAGTAATATTACAAGTAAAGAACATAATTTTGACCAATCTATATATATAGAACTTAAAAAAGTTTCGTGATGGGTTCTCTTTTTATGTTCTTAAATTTTTTATTAAATTATAATTTTTTAGAACTTAAAAAAATAGTGATATAATCACTATAATTGCATCATTGTTAGAACCGCTAAAACTAGTAAAACCATAACTCCTAAACCAGTAGTAATAAGCATGCTCATTGTTTTACCTTCCATTTTATCTAGTCTGTTTTTATATTTTGTTTCTCTTGCTTTTTGTTGTAAATTAGATATTGTTTTAGAAAATGCAAGTAGTTGTTCTTGTTTTCTTTCTTGTCGTCCTAAACTTAAACGATATAATAAACGCATCATACGCATAGAATCACGAACAGGATATTGTCTTGCAAATTCCATATATGGTTCGATGGTATCATTACCAGCATTTATTTCATTAATTAATTCTTTTAAACCATCTTTAAATATATCTGGTGCATCTTCTAATGACTTACCGATTGCAACTGGTACAGTATAATGTTGAATTAATATTTCTAAACCTTTTAAGTAATAAGGAAGCATTGTATCTATTTCATGCAAGTGTCTTTTATAATAGTTTCTTAAATTAATATAATCTAGCTTAAAGAAAACAAATCCTGCGATTAAGCACACTAGTACATAAAGATATGACATATTTTTTAATAATAAGCAAAAAACAACAAGCATAACTATTAAAGCATTCTGAAGTCTTTTACTAAACAATATATCAGCATTAACAGAATCTCCATATTTAGCTTTAACATAAAAATCATAATCATCTTCTTTTAAACGTCTTAAATACATTTCATTATCTGCGATTAATTTACTTATACTTATTTTACCACTTTTAGTTAATATATAAAATATTATTAAAGCGACGATAGCTATTTCTATTTGCATTATTCTACCCCCACATCATCATTATAATACTTTTCTCCAGTTAAAAGGAAGTAGCAATTAATAATAATTATCGCATGAAGTATTATATGAACATACCATGATTCTAATAATTCTAAGTAACTTTTTCTTCCTAGTAAGAATTGCATTACCATAACAAGTAAGAATAAAACTAAACCAAATGTGATAAATTTAGTATGGAATTGTTTACGGTCCATTTGGTCGCGGTATACACCTTCAACTAAAGCATCTATATCCATGCTCATATTTTCGAGAGCTTCTCCAGAATCTTTAGCACCCTCTTTAGTGATTTGTAAGAATAATTGATGCATATTTTTAACCATATAATAAGGGTATTTTTGATTAAAATATTCAATAGACTCATCAATAGTTCCGTTTTGATAAGACATATTAATCATGGTTTTAACATCAGATAAAACTGGGTCTTCTAATATTCCAGAATCTCTAACTCCTTCAAGTGATTTAACAAAACTTTGGGTAGTATTAAATTCCATGATAACATTGGTAGTATATATTTGTATTTGTTCAAAAATATATTCACTATAAATTCTTTTACTTCTTAAAAATGCTAAATACGGAATAAAAGCAATAGCTATAATAGCATATATTATAACAGTAATTAAACTATAAAAATATAAATAAGCAATACCACCTGCGATACCTCCAAGAACTACTACTTGAATAGTATAATCTTTAATCGTATATTCTTGTTTTAATTCTTTCATTTTAGCACTAATTGTTTGGAAACTATAAGGAGCATATTTTTGATATACAACATTAAACTTCTTTTTAAAAAAGTTATAAAATGATTCACTACCATCATTTTGACGGTATATAATTATGAATAGTGCTATTATTATAACTAGTATATATTCCATATTTCCTCCTTATAAAGATTCTATAACTTCTGTGTTAGTATTACTATTTAAATGAAATAAATCATCATCTAATTCTATACCCTGTATTGCTAAGTAATTTTTTAAATATTTAGTTGGATTATTTAAAGTATATTTACCATCTAAAGTTTTTTGAAAAATAGTATTAACGCATGGTTTGTTATTATCGTCAACATAAAATTCACATATTTCCATGATTTCTCTTTGAAAACGACCTAATTTAGCACTCATATAGCCTTTTACATAAATTCCTATTTGAACATAACGATGAATAGTAGTTAAGAATTGCTCAACATCTATATTTGATTCAATTAAACTATACATACGCATAGGTATTAATGCTGCTTTATCAGAGTGAATTGTTGATAAAATATGGTGCCCTGAAGATATTGAGTTACGAACAGCCATGACAGCCTCGGCACTACGTACCTCAGATAATAATATCCAAATTGGGTTTTGACGCATACATGTTACTAAAACATCAGAATAAGATGCAATATTATTAGTTTTCATTGCGACTATATCACGATGTGGGAAGATACGGTCTAAGTGAAGTTCCAATGTATCTTCAATGGTTATTATTTTTTCATTTTCTTTAGTTGTACTAGCTAAATATTTAACTAATTCTGTTTTACCTGAACCAGTTTCACCACTTACAATAATATTAGCATGGCCTTGAACACAATTAAGTAAAAAATCTAATAAATCGGCCGTAACATATTCTTCATTTAAAAGTTTATCTCTATTTAATCTTATTTTCGCTGGAGTTTTACGAATAACGAGAGCTATACCATTAGTAGCAATAGAATCATGGATGAAATTAAGACGTAATTCTGTACTTTCAGCATCTAAAAAAGGATGTGCCATATTGAATGTTTTTCCCATGACGTTTGAACATTGAAATGCTAATTTTTCAATTAAAGCATTATTAATTTCTGGTCTTTCTACACGGTAGACACCTTGAGTTAAAGATTTTAACCAAACTTGTCCTCCATTAGTATAGGAAATATCGGTAATATCATCGACATCGATAAATTCTTTTAAAGGACCAAAGTCTACTTGGGAAAATATTGCATCATTCATTATATAGCACCTCCTTTACTTATTCTTTTATTTTTTTTATACTCCAATATTATAATCTGCTCCAGGGTCAGCCATTAGATAATATTCTATTCTATCTCTTATAAATTCACTTGTTACTTCTGTTTCGCCCTCTTCACTGGTATATTTAGCATTTCCAGGAATTGGTATTAATTCTATTGTATTTTCGCCTTTATATATAGCTCCACTTAATAACCAGAATAAATCAGGTGGACAAGCAAAGATTAATAGTGCTGGTGTTCCACTTTGATTTCCTCCAAAGAAAACACTTCGACCATTACTATCACGAACATCTAGAATTGGTAATTTAGTAATAAATTCACCAAAGAATATTTTACCATCTATTTCCATTTTAGCCCATATATCTATATAATCACCTGGATACATAGAACCACCATATGTTTTTTGTAAATCTACTGGTAAATTAACTGCTTTATAACCATCTGGCATTCTTTTTAAAGCATTATTTGTAACATCACGACAGCGCATTACTGAATCTTCATAAAAGAAACTTCCTGCGGGAATATTGGTACGGTCTGATGCACAATAGGCTTCTTGTGTACTTAAGACCGCGTTAACATTAGAAATTAATGTTTTACTTTCTTTTACAGTTGATTTTAATACTTCCATTTGACTTACTGCATCTTTAGTTATTTCAGATGTAGCAGCGATAGTTTTAGTTGCGTATGGAATAAGTTGTGTTTCAACAGCATTACTAACACGATAATTATATCCGACGAAAAGGACAATTATTCCTAATAACACACCTATTATTGTAACAGTATTTTTATTACTTAAAAATCTTTTAATTGTTGTTGCTATATTTCCCATTTTTATTCCTACCTTTCTTTAATTAGTTTTAATACTGCAAAAATTAATTAAACTTTTATTTTTTTCATATAATCTATTTTTTGTGATTAATCAATGGAGGTTTTGAAACCTCCAATTAAAATTTAACATATTCTTGCTCCCTTCTTATTCTATATTAATTATACCACTATATTGATAGATAAAACAGTCCTACTTTTAAAATATTTTATTTTTTTATTCTAAAGTTTCTTCATCATTTGAAATTTCTTCATTTGGAGTAGATACATCGCTCGTATTTTCTTGTTCTTTTGAATCTCCAGTAACTTGAAGAATACCACTGTATCTTGTTACAACATCATAAGTATCCCCTATTGTTCCACTTTTACTTTTTATTTCAACACTTACTTTTGGTGGTGTTTCATATATACCATAAAAGTTAATTTCATAATCATCTTGTAGTTCCATTGTTTGAGCAAGTCTTCTAATAAATACTTCCATAAATTTTTCTTTATTAATTCTTACTTCATTATAATCACGATAATAACCATAGTCAACTGCTTCTAACATAGAGGCATCTGTTATTTCTTTGATACTTAGAAAATCTTTAGTAGTCGTGGTAGTTATACCATTAACAACTGTAATAAGTCCTATAATAGAAACCCCCATAACTACTAACCAATAACCCCAATAAGAATGAGACATATTACATTACTCCTTTCCTATTTCCAAGCTGGTCCAACCATACTATCTTCGCTAATAGTACCAGTCCAACTTTCAAAATATTCGCCTTTTGCACCGCTTACATCACCAACAGTACGATAACTATCATCTTTTATTAAACTATTATCATTAACTATTGAACCATATTTGCCATTTAAGACATCATCAATAAAGTTACTAAAGCATGCTACTTCTTCATAATCTCCTAATGAGAAACACGTTAGAGTATCATTTGAATAACCGCCTAAAGTTTCTGTATCAACGGTATATTCGCCAATGTTGTTATTACCATTTATACCATCTTTGATTTGTTCTTCATTATATTTTTTGATTTCTCGTGCTTCACTACCTGTTAATCTAATACTTAATACTGGTGTTGTTTCGAAAATTCCGTTTTGTTTATCTTCTATTTCTTCAATAGTTGCTTTAGCTTTTTCTTTTGTACGGTCCCAGTTTGGAGATGTTGTTCCATTAGGGAATAAGCTACTTAGAGTTACAGTTCTTTCAATAAATGAACTTCCGGCATCAGCATCATATATACATCCTAAACCAATACATTCAGCAACACAATCAACACCATCACATATTTCGATATCACAATTAGGACCTACGCAGTCTGAAATACAATCGTCTGTACATGTTGGATTAAAATCGCATACCCAACCTTCTGTATTTTTAATATTGACTAAGTAAGAACATGAATATGATGCAGTATTATTACTTATAATATCTTTAAATCTTGAATCGTCAGCATTCATGACAGCATCTTCAGCACCGATTAAACGTCCAAGTTTACATTCACCATTTTTACAACTATCGGTATAGAATTCTCCTAAATTAGTTATATTAATTGTGTATTTATAAATTCCCCTCTGTGTACTTAATGATACTGGCAATCCACCATTTCCTTCAGCATCTTCTATAGGTGTTGCATCGTCAGTTGGAGATAGAGTATCTGGAGTTTCTATTTTTCCACTTGGATGAACATTATAGAATAATACTTTTGGTTTATAGTTGGCATTAATTTTTGATGATTCACTAACATATCCGACATTTGGTAAATCTTTAGATACTGTAGTACATAATTTATCAATACTATTTTCTAAATTACATGACACACTGTTTACAGTAACTGTATTTTTACTATCTGTATTTGATTTACAATTTGTCTTTTCATAACCACCTGATAATGAATCTGCTTCGCAGTACCATCTTTCAGTTTCTTGTTCACTTACTACTCCATCAAGTTCTCTAGTTTTGTCGTCTTTATAATATTGTTCAACATAACTTTCTTCATAATCATAATAGATACTTGGTTCGTAATGTAATTTACTTGACCATGAATCATTAGAACAATCGTCATATGCAACTTGTAATTCTTCTAATCTATCTTGAAGTTCTTCATAAACACTCTTATAGTAATTTGCGTAGTTTTCTAAACTTGATTTAACTTCACTTAAGCTTCCATTTATTTTAGATAAACCTGTTGTATCTTTGTTTTCAACTATTCTTCTTACATCGTCGATACTAGCTGCTTCATAATCGTCAGCCCAAGTATAACTAATACTACTAGCATTTCCTATACTTACAGTTTTTAAACCTGATTTATCTGCTACAGTAAATGAATAATTGCTTATACCAGAAATTGTTTTAACAACTCCATTTGCATCGCTTGTAGCTTTTTCAAATGCTGTACGATATTTTAAGTAATTATTAATAGCAGTTTCCATATCTTTAACAATATCGTTTACATCTATGTTAAATTGGTCAATATCAATTGTGTTAGAATAACATGTTTTAGTACCATTAATTTCAGCTTTAAATGTAAAGTAACGACCAGCATTTACAAGTCTTGCAGTTGGAAGTGACATTGCATAATCTTCTTTACATGATATTACACAATATTTATTTTGAGTTAAAGTATATGTATTCTTTTCTGTATCATCTTTAGTACCTTCTACTTTTTCATATCCTGGTAAATTATAACTTGCGGTATTAGTAGCACCCTCTTTTTGACTATTTATTCCTTTTACGAAACAACCATATGGATTATCTGGTCCATCAATATTGACAGGAATATTGTCACCTTCAACAATTAAATGAGCTACATCGCCTGTATAATCACAGCAGTCAAATTTTGATACTTCAGTTGTACATGTTACATCACAATATTCATACATTTTATCACATGCAGGTGAATCTGGGTCAATGGCACATTCTACCTCTAAAATACCACATTCTCCACAGTTTGATTCTTTTAATTCTTCACAAGCTTCACCATCTAAGTTACCAGTTTCTTGAGCTTCAATTTCACAAGCATCCTCTAAATCAGAACAATCACATACAGGAATTAAAGCTGTTTCACCATGAAGAGTAACTACTTGTTCTGTAGACGTAGACGCGCCATTTGGATTTGGATGAACACTTATATAACGTTGGGTAGCACCAGTAGATGTACTAGTACGTTCTGATGTCCAAACAATACCTATATAATTAGCATATGAAACAGGTATTTTTTCGTCATATTTAATATTTAAATCATATTTTATTGGTTGTTCACCACATTTTAATACTTCTCCTGGTTTTATAGTATCTAATTTTTCAGCATCTTTAGCTAATTCTTTTCTACCCTCTAAATGAACGGTAATTTGAATAGTTACTTCTTTAGAAAAATCAGCACCAGATAAAGTAATTAAATTTTGGCCAACGGCAGAATGGTCAAACTCTTTATCATTAACTTTAATATTTGTAATTTGTGGTCCTACAAGTAAGCCTTTAGTAGCATTAGATAAAGTTGGGTCATTAATAATTAAAGTTGCTCCATCTCTAGTTAAGCCTTTTACTGTTATTGTATGGATAATATCTTCGCTTACAATAGTATCTCCATAACTATTAACTGTTTCTTCTATTTCTTTATAAGCTGGTGAAGTTGCACTTTTAACTTCTGCTTTAGTACCATTAGTATTATTTGCCACTTCAATTGCTTTATTTAAAGCAGTATAGTATAATTGTTTAGCTGTTTCAGCAGCACCACCGCTAAAATAATGACTACTATATGCTGATAATTTATCAAATACTTTAACATTATTAGATGGAATTGCCGTGATTAATTTGTTATATAAATCTTTGTTTTCGGCTAACCATTTATATGTAGTTCCATTAATTAAAATACCATCATTAGCAAAACTTGCGTCTGTTACGTTATATGTATAACTAAATGTTGTTACTACTGCTCTTAATGCTAATAATTTAGCCCAATAATTTCTAATAGATGCATTATCACCATTAGTTACCGTATTACTTCCTGTAGTTAAAATAGACATAAAAGCATTATCTAAAGGGTCGTCATATTCAGCGACAAGAAATCTTTTAGCAAATAATTTTTTGTCTCCGGGTGCATGAGCATCTAGACAATATAATGAATTATTAAATTTATCTGCATATACAGAAAATACATTTGATCCATTACCACCATTTTTAGTAACGCCTAATTCACTATTAATATAGTGCCAATTATCTCCTTGTGCTCCATATGGATTTGGTCCAACGAAATGTTTTTCAGTCCATGTAGTTTCAGGGTCATATTTTTCTCTTAATTCAAAGATTGGATTATCCCCGGTTACATAAACATTGCCATATTTTTCAATGTATCTTGGGTCACACTCTGGTGAATTTTTCTTACATGTTGCATTAACCACTGTATTTACACTGAACATAAATATTAATGTAATTACTAGTAAACTAGCATTTCTTAAAATTCTTTTCATACAATTTTACTCCTTTGCTTTTTTACTAATATCACTGTTACTAACCCCCCGATTGCAACAATGCAAATTGCTGATACTATTACAATTTCTTTATTCTCTTTCACAAATTCTTTTAACCCGCCTTTTTTCTTTTCCTCCTCTTTTTCTTTTTCTTCGTCTTGTTTTTTACTTTCTTTGTATTTTTCTATTCTATTTACGAGGTTATCTAAGTCTGTTAATGGAGTAGATAACCACTTTTCACAAGCATAGTAATCTTCTGCTCCTTCACAAACAGGCTCATAACTCATGTAATTGAACATTGGAGTTGAAGTATATACAGTATAGAGTTTTTCACCGTTACATTCTGTGTTATTCGTGGCATAAACTTCTATTGTGTAGTTATATATTCTATCAACATCCATCTGGTCAAAAACTATTTCCCCGTCTTTTGTGTCACTATAATAATACTTTTTACTATCATTTGCAATATTATTTTTAACAATTACATATAAATTTTCAGTTAAATTGCTAATATGTATTTTAAAATAGTCTTGCATATAAGTATAATTTGCAATGTCTTCTTCAGTCATCCCATCTGGTAAGTTGAAGCCTGGCTCTTTAGAAACATCTACTTGAGCTGCTTCAAAGCTTGCTTTAACATTTCGTGCTTCTTTAGTTAATCTGCTTTCTTCTTCGATGGAACAAGCCGCTTTTACTTCTGGGTTACTAATAAAAAGTGTTATTAATATTATAGATAATATCTTAATTTTTTTCATAGTACACCAACCTCTAGACTTAATTATAGCATGAAGCAAACATTTTTTCAAGTCCCTTTGTAAATAGTAGTAGTAAAAGTTGCTAAAAAGGTATTGACAAACTTTTTTCTTTATTTATCGAGTATTAATTAAATTTTATTTAAGAAATAAGAATATTTTTTGTAAAATAAGTGTAAAAAATTATATTTTTCATTTTTATTTTATAATTTTTTTAGTATAGTATTAGTTTAAAAAAAGCAGTTAATTATTTGGTTCTTCCGATAGTTTGTTTAAAACCAATAAAAGATGAGTTAAATTAACTTTTCTTTTTTGTATTAAGAATATCT
>CANQTE010000038.1 GCA_947626695.1 uncultured Bacilli bacterium
TATTTGCCTAATTTTAGCATGAAAAAAATAACAGTAGACTTACTCTATCTGTTATTTATGGCTGAGTAGTAACAATTAATAATATCAAAATTACTACATTAAAGCCAAATCACTTACGAAATATTTTTAAATAAATCTTTTTTCTTTACACAAAGTAATATAAAAGTAACACTAATTACCATAACAAATATTGCCATAATAGGAAAAAATATTCCCGTTTGAGGATTTACAATATCATCTTCATTATCATTATTTGAAGTATTAACATCAGAAGATGTCCCCTTTGTCGTAACTTTAACTACATCGCTATACTTATCACCATCTCTAACAATTGCTTTATAATAATATGTAGTATTACTTTGTAACTTATCATCAACAAGTCCAACTCCATCTACACAATTTACAGCCATATCTGATATTTTCTCGTAATTTTCAGTTTCACTAGTAGAACGATAAATATAACAATATACTTCAAAATCAGAATCAGCACTAGCATTTGAAACAGATGGATATAAAGTTACAGAATTTTCAGTAACATTTGTTGCTTCTAATGTTGGAATTAAATCTGTAAATGTTTCCTTATCTTCCTCTTTAGAAAATTCTCCACTAGCCACCAAAGCATCTATTTTATCTGTATCAAATGACATTTTAAAATATCTTATGTATTCTCCACTCATACTCCAAGTACCACTATCATCTGTGCCACCATATTCATAATGCTCTGTTTCCATTTCTATTCCATAAGTATCATACTGAAAATCAGTTAACTTGCTACTATCTTCTCCGTCTTCTGCTATACCAACATCTTCATAACCACTTAAATTTAATATAGAATTAACTACACCAACTAAACAAAATACAATACCAAATTGATTAACAGCAGTTTCTTTTGACAAAACAGTATCACGATCAATATATTCTATATATTCATCTGTATAATTAAATGTCATTACTTTTTCCGAACCAAGATAAATATCTAATTTTTTATTTACACTATCAACAGATGAGGAATATCCAATTCCTAATTTATTAAATTCACTACTAACTTCATCGATAGTTAACATTTTTGCAAATACATCATTAATACTTGAAAAGAAAATAATACAAACTAAAAATAAGCAAATAACTTTTCTATATTTCTGATAAAAAAATTTTTTAAGCATCACTAACCACCCATTACTCTCTAAAACTAAATCTTTTATTATTATATATAAAAACAAACTCACTTATAAAATAAGCCAAGTTTGTAAATTTACTAAATGGCAGGGGTAGCAAGACTTGAACTCACGACATTCGGTTTTGGAGACCGACGTTCTACCAACTGAACTATACCCCTATATATAGATTTCACTTGTTAAAAGTATTATAGCATATCTTTTCTCTTTTTTCTAGTATTTTCATATAATAAAATAGGTGATTATAAATGATTATTAATTATACAACTAAAGAATTAGACTTACTGGCTCGTATAATGCGGGCCGAAGCTCAAACTGAAGGTGAATTAGGTATGTTAATGGTCGGAAATGTTATTGTTAATCGTGTTTTAGTTAATTGTTATACATTTAAAGATATAGATAGTATAAATGACGCTATATTCCAACCTAATCAATTTGTTGGTACAAACTCTTCTCTTTTTTATGGCACTGCAACAACAAGTGAAAAAAATTTAGCTAAAAGAATTCTAATGGGCGAATATTACTACCCCGCAACTCATGCTTTATGGTTCTATGCCCCAGGTAGTAATAATTCTTGTAAACAAACTTGGTATAATCAAAATCTCGCTGGCAGATATAAAAATCATTGTTTCTATCGCCCAGAAAATGGAATATGTCCTGAAATATTCTAATTCTTAAAACTTGCCTCTAAATAATAAATAGGCCTTTTTTCTTCATAATATTTTTTTTCAAAATCAGTCATAATATTAGGAATAGGTATTTCATTATTATGCAAATCTAAACTTATTCTATCAAATACATACCAATACTGTGATAAACTCTCAAGAGAATACGCAAATAAACCTTTATTATCAGTTTTTAATATAATATGTTTATCTTTCTTAAATATTTTATCATATAGTTTTAAATAACTTTCATGAGTAAATCTTTTTCTTTCATCTCTTTTTTTAGGCCAAGGCTCAGAAAATGTAAGATAAATAGTATCTATCTCTTTTCCAAAAATTTTATCTATCTCACTTGCATCAGCATTTATTAACTTCAAATTAGGCAATTTTTCTTTCATAAGTTTTTGCACAGCCCCAACCATTTGATTAATATTTAACTCTAACCCAATAAAATTAATATTTGGATAAGCTTTAGCCATATTTATAATAAAATCTCCTCTTCCCATACCTAACTCTAAATTAATTTTATTATTATTCCCAAAAAGTTCTTTCCATTTATTTTTATAATTAATAGGATTTTTTACTAAATAATCGGAATTATTAACAATTACATCAGCATTTTTAAATTTCACATACTCCATTAAAAACTCCCCCTATCTTAACACTTTTTTTATTATCTTTTTAATTTCATCTGCAATATAATAAGAACATACATTTTTCTTTTCATACACAAATACCCATAATGCTTTTACATCATCTTCATACGCTGACAAAAAATCACTATTTTCATTTTCTAGTAATCTCCCAAAATATAACTTAGAATATGGGTCATCTTTAGCAAACTCTAAACAATCGGTAAAATTTTCTATTATCCAGTCTTTTAACTCTTCTATACTATCTACTCCATTATCTTCTAGTTCCTCATTTATTATATTTTTATCTAATTTCTTTAATGAAGATAATAAATCTGTTTTTCCTTTTTTGATTATATACTTTTCAAACCACATTATAATATTCTCCCTTCTTTATAACACTCATAAAAAATAAATCATTATTTTCTTGACTTTCTTCCATTTTACACCTTTTCTATTCCTAAAAATTTAATTGTTTTTAAGGCTTCTTCTGTACAAAAAGCTATTTGATGTGTCGGATGTCTAAACTTTGCAAGCTCCCAAAAAGCCTCTCTTGTAATTATTCCATCTAATAAAGAATTAATATAATTATAAATTTGGTCATCAGCCATTGCTCCAATTACAATATCATAATCATGCTTTTTTCCTCGCCGACAATCTATTATAAAATCTAACCACTCTTCTGTCATAACCGTAAATTCTTTTATTTTTAAATTTTTATTTTCATGATACTCATACAAATTAATTATTTTAGTTGGATATTTCCCGGCCCACTTAACAGCTTGTTCTTTTAAAATAGTACAATAAAAACCAACTCCAAAATCTTTATTATATTTATTTGCTGTAATTTTAGGATTTTCTATCTTACAATAACTCCCATAATAAATAATCTGCATACACACCTCCAATATCAAGCTCTAACTTCCCTAATTATACCAAATATCCCTAATATTTGTAAATGTTTTTATTTATTCTTTTCATTATATAGTATAAAAAATTTTATCTCGTAAATATTAATATTAGAAATGGAGTTGTAGTACTTGAAATCTACTGGCGTTATTAGAAGAATAGACGAACTAGGAAGAATAGTAATTCCAAAAGAAATAAGAAGAAACTTAGGTATCCATGATGGTGAAAATGTTGAAATATATACAGAAAATGACTTTATTGTTTTAAAAAAACATAACCGCTTATCAACTTTAAGTGAACTTGCAAATAAATTAAGTACCATTATTTATAACGAGTTTAATTATAAAACTATAATCACCGACCGTGAAAAAATTATTACCACCAAAGGTATTCAAAAAAAACTAGAAAATCTTTTATTACCCCCTGATTACTTAAAAATAATTGAAGAAAGAGAAATAAAAAAAGAAGAAAGTTATACTTTCAAAATAAATAATGAAGAATTAACTGGTAACTTTATATTTATTCCCATCATATCTTTAAATGATTCCATCGGACTAATTATCATGTATTCTGATGTCTCTCTAACAAATGAACTTGCAATCGGTAAATTAATATCTCATATCTTAGCAAATAAATTAGAAATTTAATAACCTTTAATTAAGTTATTATTTTTTTTTATTCTATTTTTACTTGCAAAAATTCTAAAAAAGTGATAACTTAATAACCATGAAATAGAAAGAAGGAACAAAATGGCAAAAAAATATTATATTACTACCCCTATATATTATCCAAGTGCTAATTTTCACATAGGCCACTGCTACACAACTATTATCGCTGATAGTATCGCACGTTATAAAAGATTGACAGGCTATGATGTTTATTTCCAAACAGGAACAGACGAACATGGTGAAAAAATCGAAAAAAAAGCTAAAGAAGCTGGCATAACTCCTAAAGAATATGTTGATAAAATAATTGAAAACGCTAAAGACTTATGGGCATCACTTGGAATATCTTATGATTACTTTATACGTACGACTGATAAAAATCATGAAGAAGCAGTCCAAAAAATATTTAAAAAATTATATGAACAAAATGATATTTATAAAGGCGAGTATAAAGGACTTTACTGTGTTCCCTGTGAGTCATTTTGGACCGAAAGTCAAGCCGTTAATAATATTTGCCCCGACTGTGGTCGTGAAGTAAAAGAAGTTAGTGAAGAAGCCTATTTTTTTAGACTTTCTAAATATCAAGATAAATTAATAAAATTTTATGATGAACACCCTGATTTTATTTTACCATTATCTCGTAAAAATGAAATGTTAAATAACTTTATTAAACCAGGACTTGAAGACTTATGTGTTTCTCGTACTAGTTTTAAATGGGGTATTCCTGTTGATTTTGACCCTAATCATGTTGTTTATGTTTGGATTGACGCTTTATCAAACTATATTACTTCTCTTGGGTATCCAAACACAAAAAGTGAAAAATTCCAAAAATATTGGCCAGCAGACCTCCATTTAGTTGGAAAAGAAATAGTAAGATTTCATACTATTATTTGGCCATGTATGCTTATGGCACTAAATCTTGAACTTCCAAAACAAGTATTTGGTCATGGTTGGCTAAAAATAGATGGTGGTAAAATCTCTAAAAGCTTAGGTAATTATAAAGACCCTCGTGAATATATTAAAGAATATGGTGTAGATGCTGTAAGATATTATGCTCTAAGAGAAGTTCCATTTGGAAATGATGGTAATTTCTCAGAAGAAGCTCTTATTTCTAGAACTAATGCTGATTTAGCTAATAATTTAGGTAATCTTGTAAATAGAACTATCAGTATGTCTCATAAATACTTTGATGGACTTGTAACTAACCCTAAAATAAACACTGAAATTGACGAAATATTAATAAATAAAGCCTTATCTCTAAAAGATATCGTGGAAACAAAAATGAATGAACTAAAAGTAAATGAAGCAATAGATGAAATCATGGATACTCTTCGCTTTGCTAATAAATATATTGACGAAACAACCCCCTGGAGTTTAGCAAAAGATGAAACAAAGAAAAATCGTCTAGCAACTATTCTTTATAATCTTCTTGAAACTATTAGAATTTGTGCTGTATTATTAACCCCATTTATTCCTACTACATCATCTAAAATATTTAATGAACTAAATACTAAAAAAACAGATTATGATAGTATCTCTACCTTTGGTACTTTAGAAGAAAATATCATTTTAAATAAACCAGAAATATTATTTAATCGCATAGATAAATAAACTTAAGTTTAGAACACTACTAAACTTTTTTGGTGCTTGCACTTTGAGGAGTGATGAAAATAATTAGTCACTTCTTTTTAATTTTTTTAAAACACTAAATTATGCATTCTTAAAAAAAGATGATACTTAATTTTTAAGTTATCACTCCTTAATGTTTAAGAACCACTTTTTTTATTACTAAAATAAATAACTTTAATTGTAAAAATTTGTAAAATATTAATTAAAAAATAATTAAAACTTGCCATAAAAATATTAATATGATTAAATAAAAATAGGAAAAGAGGAACCTTTATGAAACAATCAGGAAAATATATAATAGGAACTATAATGCTTATTTTAATAATATTTATATCGTGTGGAACAACATATCTAATTACAACAAATAATATAAATAAAACTAACCCAAAAAATTGTCCAAAATGTCCAAGTAATGAAGAAAATAATATATCAGATAAAGAAACTAATATAAAAATAGATGTTGATAAAGATTGGGCTTATGATGCCTTATATGAAAAAAATGTTCTCGCTGATAGTTATACTACAACATATTATGAAACATTTTATGCCAAAGATATTATTGTGCCATATATAAATATAAATTCTTCTTCTGCAAATAAAGCAAATCAAGAAATCAAAAAAATATTTGATAATTTAATTGAATTTTATAATGAAAGTGTAAATAACAAAACTAGTGCAATTTCTGATACTAATTATAAAAAGATTAGTTATAAAAATACTTATTCCCTTCTTTTAACTCAAAAACTAGGAAGTGGCACAGATGTTGCAACACCAACTTATTATACTTATAATTTCGACGCTAAAACTGGAGAAAAATTAACTTTTGAAGATATATATACTCGTGCAGGTTTTACTAGTGATAATATTGATAAAAAAGTCGAAAGTGCTATTACTAATATTATGCAAGAAAAATTAGAAGATTATAAAGACAGTTACCCAGATAAAACAAACTTTGATACTTATAATAATGAAAGTTTTAATAATTATAAAGAAACACTAAAAAATAACACTTTAAAATATTATTTAACTGATGATGGTAAATTAAATATTATTGTAAGTCTTTCTATCCCTGTTGGAAAAGGCTTCTTTGATACCATTATAAACATTTTATAAAAATTAAATTAAATGTATTAACCCCAATATAAATAAAATAATAATACCTATAATATTTGCATACACCCCGAGTATTTTACTCGCATATCTCCCTACAATAACACCTAAAAACGTAAATAAAAAACTACAACAACTAAAAATACTCATTGCTAAAATTTTGTTAGTAACTATTGCTTTAAGTCCAATCCCTAATGAAAAACTATCTATACTAACTCCAACTGCAAATAAAATCATTCCTAAAAAAGTTAAATTAAACTTATTTTCTTCATGTCTTATTAAATCAATAATCATTTCTATCGCAATTAAAATAAGAACAAAACCTAATAAAATATCAGACTTTAACTCAAAAATTTGCACTATTTTCTCTCCAAGTAACATTCCTAAAAAAGGCATAATAAAATGAAATGCTCCCACAATAATAGATAATTCTAAAGCTTTCTTATTTGGTGTATTAAACATACCCACACTTAAAGAAAGAGAAAAAGTATCCATACTAAGTGCAATCCCTATTAAAATAATACTAAATATTTCTCGCATTAAAGCCTCCTAATAAAATTTATTAGGAAACTTATCTTTTAGAACTTATCTAATAACTCTTGTACATAAAATTTATACTTTACATCACTATAATCTTTATCATTATCAAGTAAACATAAAGGAGGAAATAAAACACACCAAAAGTTATCTCCTAACCCTTCTCCTAAAGTAATAACAAGTGATTCATAATCTCCTGCTGGATATATAACTCCTTTATAATTTTTATTAGGAAAATAATTTAATCCATAATCTATCTTATATTGAATATTATATTTATCTATAATTTCTTTTATTTTATCTATATTATTATTTAATATATTTTTAACTCCATCTTTAGTTGTTTCATTTTTAATTAACTCATATATTTCTTTTTCTAAATTATCTTTAATAACCATCTTTTCTTTAATATCATAAACACTATTACTATTTGCAATAACCCTAAATCTAATCGCATCATTCGGTATTAAAATATCTTCATTATTAGTACTTACAATTAATATTAAACTGATAATAAATAATATAATAATTACTTTCTTCAAAATATATCACCTATCATAATTAAGTATCAATAAAATTTTTTTATTCATTTTTCATAAAAAGATTTGACAAAACTAAATTTTATAGATATAGTATATTTGCTAACTTTTAAAAAATTATAGCACCAAAAAAAATAAAAAACATAAAAAATAGTATAAGAGCCTACTTATACAATAGTAAGGGTGTGTTAAAAATGAAACAAATGATAATTGAAGGAAATCATAAACTATCTGGTACTATAACTATCGGGGGTGCTAAAAATAGTGCAGTAGCTTTAATTCCTGCCTCTATTTTATCAGAAGGAATATGTACTATTAAAGATGTTCCTAATATATCAGACCGTGATGCTTTAATTGAAATATTAACTCTTTTAAATTGTGAAGTTAAAATAAATGATAATGAATTAATAATTGATTCTAGAAATTTAAAAAATACCCAAATTAAAGAATCTTTATCTAATCGTCTTAGAGCTTCTTATTATTTCATGGGAGCTTTACTTGGTCGCGAAAAATATGTTGAAATATATATACCAGGTGGTTGTAATATAGGCTCTCGTCCTATTGATATGCATATTGAAGGTTTTAAAGCTCTTGGAGCTAAAATTAAAACAGATGGTAATAAATATATTTTATCGGCAGATAAACTTATTGGAACTGATATATTTTTAAGATTTCAAAGTGTTGGAGCTACTATTAATTTAATGCTTGCAAGTATTCATGCTGAAGGAACTACTATTATTCATAATGCCGCCTGTGAAGCAGAAATTATTAATATCGCCGAATTTCTAAATAATATGGGAGCAAATATTACTGGGGCTGGGACAAGTACTATAACTATTAAAGGAACAACTAAACATCATGATGCAAGTATTACTGTTATTCCTGACCGTATTGAAGCAGGAACATATATTATTCTAGGAGCTTTATGTGGTGATAATTTATGCATTAAAAATATTTGTCCTAAACACTTAAAATCCTTAACTACTAAATTAAAAGAAATGGGTGCTAATCTAATTATTAATAAAGATAATATTATTATAAGTAGTACTAATAATTTAAAACCAATTAATATTAAAACTTTAGTTTACCCAGGATTTCCAACTGATATAGGCCAACCTATGAGTGTCCTACTTACTCAAGCAAATGGTACATCTTTATTTGAAGAAACTATCTGGGAAAATCGTATGGGTCATGTTCCCTCTTTAAATAAAATGGGTGCTAAAATAAAAGTAAATGGTATGAGTGCTTTAATTGAAGGCCCAACTAAACTAAAGGGAACAACTGTTATCGCAACAGATTTAAGAGGTGGTGCCGCCCTAGTTATCGCCGGATTAATCGCCGAAGGTACTACTATTATTACCGATGTCGAACATATATTACGAGGCTATGAAAACATTATTACTAAACTAACTCAAGTTGGTGCTAAAATTGAACTTAAAGAAATATAGTATATTAATACTATTTTTTTTGAGGTGTTTATGAAAAAAAAGCTTATTTTTCTAACATTAATTGCTATATTTTTTACATATATAATTTATTATTTTACTAAAAATGATGAAATAACTATTGTTTCTCTAGGGGATAGTCTTTCTCTTGGTATGACCCCTTATGATATAAATGGCTTAAGTTATAATGATTATTTAAAAGAAGAATTTGAAAAAAAACATAAACTAAAAGAATATATCCCAAACTTTTCTAAATCACGTCTAACTATAAAAGAACTAATTTATGAAATTAAAGAAAATAAAACAATAACTATCAAAAATAAATCTTTAAGTATTAAACAAGCTATTGCTAAATCTGATATATTAACTATTGCTATTGGCTTTGATGAATTATCTAATATAAATATTACTAATAATATTAAAAAAGAATTTATGTCTGACTTTAAAGAATTATTAAGCTTAATAAAATCTTTAAAAACTAATCAAGTATTTATATTAAGTCTTTATAAAACTAATAATAATGATTATTTATCTATTGCTAAAATAAACGCGATTATAAGAGATATAACCCTCTCTAATTCTTTTAACTTTATAGATATAAGTTCTCTATTTAAACAAGAAGATTTCTTTCCTAATACTTATTATTTAAATTATTTAGGCCATAAAAAAATATATGAAAAAATTAAAAAGGAAGTTGTCATAAATTCTAAACTTTAGTATAATTAATCTATAAAGGGCTAGTAAAGACTTTAAGTTTTTGCTAGTCTTTTTTAGGAGTTGATTTTTGTGATAGTATTCTCTTGTTTAAAAAATGAATTTATGACTTATATAAAAGAAAAAACTATAAGTAATCTTGTATATGATTCTTATAAAGAAATATTTAGTAAAAGAACTAAATATAATCAAATAAAAGCTTGGGCTAATAGTCTTCCCTTTATGAGTGATATAATTAAGGAATTACCAGAAAATACAGGTATAACTATTGAATATGGTATTCCCTTAACTAGTAAAAGTATAGATATGGTTATAAGTGGTTATGATATAAACTATAAACCTATAATTATTCTTGTTGAATTAAAGCAATGGTCCTATACTAAATTAGTTAAATCTGTCGATGGTATAGTCCGTACTAAAATAAATAATAAAGAAAAAAATTGTTTACACCCAGCATACCAAGTTTTAACTTATGCTGAAATATTAAAAAGTTATAATGAAATAATTGAAAAAGATAGTATTACTGTTATACCTTTAGTATATTTACATAATTATGATTTAAATATAAATGATACTCTTTATAATTCAAAATATAAACCCTATTATCAAAAAGTTAATATGTATGGTAAAAATGATACTAAAATATTAAAAGAATATATTACTAGTTTAATTAAATATGGGGATAACTTAAATGTTATCAACAAAATAGACCATAGTCCCCTAAAACCTACTAAAAAATTTCTTAATGAAATAATAAACATAACTAAAGGTAAAAAAATATTTAATTTATTAGACGAACAAAAAATTATCTTAGAAAATATAATAGTTTTAGCTCATAATTCTTTTACTAACAATAAAAAACATACTATTATTGTAAAAGGAGGTCCCGGTACAGGTAAATCTATATTAGCTCTTAATTTATTAAGTGAATTATTATCTAATGGCTTAATCGGGGCTTATGTCTCTAAAAATATGGCCCCAAGAAATGTTTATCAAAATATGCTTACCTCAGAAATTAATGAAATAAGTATTTATTCTTTATTTAAAAGTTCTAGTAATTTCTTTAAAGATAAACTTAATAAATATGATTTTTTAGTTATTGATGAAGCTCATAGACTTCAAGAAAAATCTGGTATTCATAATAATATGGGTGAAAATCAAATAAAAGAAATTATTAATGCTAGTCGTATAAATATCTTTTTTATTGATGAATTACAAAGAATAACTGTTAAAGATATAGGCACTATTAAAGAAATAGAATACTATGCTAAAATGGCTAATTCTACTATTTCTAAATTTGAATTAACTAGTGAATTTCGCTGTAATGGTAGTAATAACTATCTAGATTTTATTGAAGCTCTCTTATATAATAAAAAAACATTGCCTAAATTTAACTTTGACTTTCAAGTAATAGATACTCCAGAAGAATTAAAAAAGTTAATAACTAGTAAAAATACTAACAATAATGCTCGGCTAGTCGCTGGATTTTGCTGGCCAAGAAAATTATATACTGCTGATAATCAAGACTATCATGATATAAAAATAGGCACATTCAGTGCTAGTTGGAATTTAAAACATGGAATGCCATTTGCTATAAGAGAAAATGCTATAAATGAAATAGGTTGTGTTTATAATGTTCAAGGCTTAGAATTTGATTATATTGGTGTTATAATTGGTCCTGATTTAATATATCAAAATAAAAAAATACTTACAGACTATAATGCTCGTGCAAATACCGAAAAATCTTTATATGGCCTTAAAACTAAAATAAAAGAAGATATAGAAAATAAAGAATATTATGAAAATATTGCCGACACTTTAATTAGAAACACTTATCGTATTCTATTAACAAGAGGATTAAAAGGTTGTTATGTTTATGCTTGTGATAAAAATCTCCAAGAATATTTAAAAAAGGTTCAAAATCATAAAATAGTAAACATATAAAAAGAGAGACAATGTTTAACAAATTATCTCACTCATAATATTTTATAATGACTTAGTCTTATCTTGTTGCAAATAAACTTCTGCACAAGCATTTTGTAATTGTTGCATAGCTTCTTCTTGACTTAACCCCGCACCTAAACTTCTTATAAGTACATTACTTAAAGAAGAAGTATATAATTGTGAAAATTCTTCAACTGTCATTTCTCTTGGACTATCTACATTAACTGGTCCAACTTTAATACTGAATTTAGAAAATTCTCCTTTTTCATCCAAATCAATATTATTGCAAGAAATTGGTACTCCATTAAAATCACTTATTGGTGAAACATATTGATTATATGATTGAACAGTCTCTTTAGGTACTAAACCTTTAACAAAATTTTCAAAAACACATAGCCTAGCTCTATTTCCCTCAGTAACTCTACTATATCTATCAAACATATCTCTTTCTTCTGGTGTAAATTTATCAGTATCAATATAAGATACCATTACATCTTGACCCTGTAAATCTTTACTAGGTCTTTGAACAATCGCTGGTGCATATATTTCCTGTAATTTTTGACTTGACATAGTAACCAAATTTTCCAATCTTTGTTTTTCTTCAGATAAAATTGTTACAGCATTATTCATATAACATACCTCCTTATATAAAAAAGGATACCATCCCCAAAGGCCTTTTGTCAATACCAAAAAAGTAGA
>CANQTE010000039.1 GCA_947626695.1 uncultured Bacilli bacterium
TATTACGAATAAAAAGAAAAGCCTAATTTCAATTAAAATTAAACTTTTTTTAATTAATCAAGTGTGAAACTCGGGAAGCAGGAAAGATAAGTTGCGAGATTTATCAATGTAAAATGAAAATAAATGATAATTTATTTGAATATTTATTGAATTTTGCTTTTTGTTCCTTCTTTTTTATTTAAAATAATGTTATAATCATTAACAGGTGATATTAATGAAGATTTTTTTAGTCGCAGGTAAATCTGGAAGTGGTAAGGGAGAAGTTGCTAAAATAATAAAAGATTATTATATGTCTTTTGGCAAAAGAGTATTAATTACCCAATTTAGTAAATATTTAAAAATGTATGCTAAAGAAGTATTAAACTGGAAGGAAGAAGAACCTAAACCAAGACGTTTTTTACAAGATATTGGAGTAACTATCAGAGAAAATATGGAAATGCCTTTAATGTTAATTAATAGGATGATGGAAGATATTAAAGTGTATGAATTATATTTTGATGTTATAGTTATAAGTGATGTTAGATTACCAGAAGAAATAGAAGAGTTTAAAAAGAAATATAAAGATTGTTTATCTATATATGTAATTAATCAATTTGAAGCTAGTAAATTAACTGTTAAAGAACAAACTCATATTACAGAGACAGCTTTAGAAGAATATAGCAATTTTGATATAACAATTACTAATGATAATAAAGATACTTTAAGTGAGAAAGTAATTATGTTTTTAGAAAGAGGCAAATAAAATGAATCTTAAAAAAGAATTTATCGAATATTTTAAAAGTAAAGGACATGTCGAAATACCTAGTGCTCCTTTAATACCAGAAAATGACCCATCAGTATTATTTAATACAGCAGGTATGCAACCTTTAATTCCTTATTTAATGGGGAAAAAACACCCAGAGGGAACAAGACTTTGTGATTATCAAAAATGTGTTAGATTAACAGATTTAGATAGTATAGGCGATAAGACACATCATACTTTTTTTGAGATGTTAGGAAATTGGAGTTTAGGAGATTATTTTAAAAAAGAAAGTATTGAGTATAGTTTTGAATTTTTAACTAAGGTATTAAATATACCAATTGAAAAACTTGCTGTAACAGTATTTGAAGGAAATGAAGATATACCAAGAGATGAAGTATCGGCAAGTGTATGGAAAAGTTTAGGAATAAGTGAGGATAGAATTGCTTATTTAGGTGTCGATGATAACTTTTGGATTGCGGGAGAAACAGGTCCTTGTGGAGGAGATACCGAAATATTTTATTTTAGGAGTAGTGAGGAAGTACCAGAAGTTTTTGACCCTGAAGATGAAAGATGGGTTGAAATTTGGAATAATGTTTTCATGGAATATCAAAAGGGAGAAGATGGTAAAATTTCGGAACTTTCTCAAAAAAATGTGGATACTGGTATGGGCTTAGAAAGAGTTGTCGCAGTCTTAGAGGGAGTAACAGATAATTATGAGACTTCTATTTGGAAAGAAATAATTGCTAAAATAGAAGATATAAGTGGAAAGCCATATAAAGGAAATGAGACTAGTATGCGAATTATTGCTGACCATATTAGAACTTCTGTTTTTATTAGTGCGGATGATGCGGGAATAGTTCCAAGCAATACAGACCAAGGTTATATTTTAAGAAGATTAATAAGACGGGCTATTAGACATGCTAAAAAGCTAGAAATAGATACTAATACCGAATTTTTAGAAGAAATTGCTAAAGTAGTAATTAAAAAATATGAAAATGATTACCCAGAAATAAAGAAAAATAAAGATATAGTTTTAAATATATTAAAAAATGAAAGAATTAAATTTAATAAAACTTTAGAAAAAGGGTTAAAAGAGTTTTCAAAAGTATTAAAACAAATAGATGGGAAAATAATTAATAAAGATATAGCATTTAAATTATATGATACTTATGGTTTTCCAATTGAACTTACGAAAGAATTAGCGGAAGAGTCTGGCCTTAAAGTTGACATTGAGGGATTTAATGAAAAATTTAGGGCCCATCAAGAATTATCAAGAACATCTTCTGCCGGTAAATTTAAAGGAGGTCTTGCAAGTACAGGAGAAGCTGAGGTTAAATATCATACCGCGACACATCTTTTAAATGCCGCGTTAAAAAGAGTTATTAATAAAGATGTCCATCAAAAGGGAAGCAATATAACAAGTGAGCGTATGCGTTTTGACTTTTCATGCGACCATAAATTAACTGACGAGGAAAAAAGAAATGTTGAAGAATTAGTTAATGATTGGATAAGAGAAGATTATCCTGTAACAGTAGAAGAAATGAAAAAAACGGATGCAGTTAAAAGTGGAGCAGAAGCCATGTTTTTAGATAAATATTCCGATATTGTAACTGTTTATTCTATTGGTGATGTTTCTAAAGAAATTTGTGGTGGCCCTCATGTTAAACATACAGGAGAGTTAGGCAAATTTAAGATTATTAAAGAAGAAGCTAGTAGTGCAGGAGTAAGAAGAATTAAAGCTATTTTAGAGTAGCTTTTTTAAAAGAAATATGATATTATAAATAGAGAATGAGGTGGGAATATGACTATTTTAAGTATTGGTCGTACTAGCTATGATATTACTTGTCCAGTGGAAGAATATCCTGTTGAGGGAACAAAATATCTTTTAAATGAAAAGATAGAATCTGGGGGAGGTAGTGCTGCTAATATTGCCTATTTATTGGGTAAATGGGGTGAGACTTCTTATTTTGCAGGTGTCATTGGTTCTGATGATTATGGAACAAAAATAAAAAAAGAATTTGAACAAGCAATGGTTAAAACAGAATTTATAGAAACAAGTTATGAAGTTGGGACACCATTATCTATTATTTTAGTTAATAAGAAAAATGGCTCAAGAACTCGTTTTGATGTTGTGGGAGCAACACAACCTCAATTAAAAAAGTATGAATATGGAATTAATCCTGATGTAATTGTAAGTGATGGTAAAGAATATAGTGCTACTATTAATGCTTTAAATAAATATCCTAGTGCTATTAGTATAGTTGATGCCGGAAGAGTAGATAGAGATTTATTAGAGCTTTGTAAATATGTTAAATATATTGTTTGTTCTAAAGGCTTTGCCGAGACAGTAAGTGGTTATAAAATAGATTATAATAATTCAGGTACTTTAGTAAATGTTTATAAAAAATTAAAAGATAAATATCCGAATAATGAAATAATAGTTACTTTAGAAAATATGGGAGCTATGTACACTTATAATGGAGAAATAAAAGTTATGCCTAGTATTAAAGTAGAACAAGTAGACCCAAGTTGTTCAGGAGATATTTTTCATGGTGTTTTTGCTTATTGTTTAGCTAATCATTTTGATTTAGAAAAAGCTATAACATATTCTAATATCGCGGCAGGTCTTTCAGTTACTAAAATTGGAGGGAGAACATCTATTCCAACTATTAAAGAAGTTATTAATTATTATAATCAGAAATTTAATATTCAAGCTCCTGTAGAAGAAAAAAAAGTAGAAGAAGTAAAGCCTCAAGAAAATGTTTTACCAGATATACCAAATGCTAGTAATTTTACTATTAATACACCAGTAACTAATAATGTAAGTGATATTGGCGCGTCTTTTTTTGGAGGAAGCCCAAATACAAATACTTCAAATGGTAATAATACTTTAAATAATCAAAGTGGAAATGTCGCTACCCAAAATGTAAATGTTACACCTAATGTAGTACCAAACGTAGGAAGTCCTGTTATAACTCCTCAAGTAAATGGGGTACCAGGAGTAAATACCAATAATGTACAGCAGTAAATCTCCAACAATTAATCTACATGGAGAAACAAGAGATACAGTTCTTTTTATTGTAAATGATTTTATTAATGATAATTATAAGTTAAAAAATGAATATATAGGTATAATTCATGGATATAGTAGTACTATTTTAAAAAATAAAGTTCATGAGATATTAAAAAGAAATCATAAAGTAGATAGTTTTAAAGTAGATATATTTAATCCAGGATTAACAATAGTTAAATTAAAGATTCATTAAAAAATGTTTCTTTTTTAGTTAGGAGGTTTATATGAAAAGAGTTTTAATTATAGATGATAATATAGATATATCAGAACTTATTTCTTTAATATTAAAAAAAGAGGGAATAGATTCTGTAATAGTTAATAATCCTTTATTAGTTTTTGATTTATTAAAAAAAGAACACTTTGATTTAATTTTACTTGATATTATGATGCCTGAGATGTCTGGTACAGAATTATGTATTAAAATTCGCGATACAGTAGATATACCAATTATATTTTTAACTGCTAAAAATAAACTTTTAGATAAAATGTTAGGATATGAAATTGGAGGAGATGACTATATTACTAAACCTTTTGATAATACAGAATTAGTTTTAAAAATTAAATCTCATTTAAGACTTAAAGAAAGAACAAATAAAAATAATAACAATAAAATAATAGCTATTAAAGATTTAGTTTTAGATAAAGAAAGTTTTGAAGTAAAACAAAATGGTAGAAGATTAGACCTTACAACAAGAGAATTTGAATTATTAAAATATTTTATGGAAAATGCGGGACTTGCTTTATCAAAAGAACAAATATTTGAATCTGTCTGGGGTAGTGAATATGGAGATATAGGAACAGTCGCGGTTAATATTAAAGCTCTGCGAGATAAATTAAATGATAATGACAAATATATTATAACTCTCTGGGGTTATGGTTATAAATTTTTGAGGGAATAATGAAAAATAAAAGACTAGAAAAAAGATTTATTATTGCAGTTTTTATAGGGAGTATTGCTAATGTTATAACTTTAGTACTTTGGGTAACATTTAGAATAAATCCTATAATAACTAAAGTAGAAAATATTAAAAAAGATATATTTAATAATGAAATAAGATTAGAGTATAATTCTTTTGCTAATTTACAAAAAGATATAGATAAAACTGCTAAAAAATATAAATTAATTATTAATATTGAAGATATAAATGGCAAAATACTTACAAATAATAATATAAAAATAGATTTACCATTAATAACAAAAATGATTAAAACAAATAATAGTACTTATCTAATTAAAATATATTTTAATAAAAATAGTAATATATTAAGAGCTATATTAGAACTTATAATTGTCCAAATAGTCGTAGTAATTATTATTCTTATTATAACTTTTATATATACTAAAGAAATAGTTTTAAAGCCAATTAATTTATTAATTGAAGATATAAGAAATTATAAAATGGGTAAAAAAACAAAGTCTAGAAAACTTAATAATGAATTTGATTTAATAGCAAGTGAATTTTCTAATTTAACTAAAAGAATAGAAGAAGAGAAAAAAGAACAAACAAGAATAATTGCTAGTATTTCTCATGATATAAAAACACCTCTTACTTCTATAATTGGTTATTCTAGTTTATTAAAAGACCAAAATTTAAATGAAGAAGCTAGAAAATATAATGAAAGAATTAATGAAAAAGCTTTAAATATTAAAGAAATATTATTATCTTTTGATGATTATTTATTAAATCAAGAAGAATTAAAATTAAATTTAACTTTAATTCAAATAAAAGATATTGTGAGTGAACTTAATAATGATTATAAAATAGAACTAGAAAATAATAATATAGCATTTAAAGTAACAACAAAAATACCTTTAGAGTACATAAATGTTGATGTTTTAAAAATGAAAAGAATATTCTCTAATATGATTTCTAATAGTGCAAGATATTTAAAAAATAAGGGAGAAATATTAATTGATATAAGAGATAATAAAAATAATATTTTGTTTATTGTTAAAGATAATGGACCTGGTGTAAGAGAAGATTTAATTGGTAAAATTTTTGACCCTTTATTTACAACTGATAATTCAAGAAAAATATCAGGACTTGGGTTATCTATTTGTAAAGAGTTCGTGGAAATGCAAGGTGGAAGTATAAAAGCCTATAATGATAATGGACTTACTATAGAGTTTTTACTGCCTAAACCTAAAGGAAAAAACTGTAAATAAAAGTTTTTACATAAAAAATAGTTATAAATGAGGCCTTTTGTAATTATTATATAACAGTATGTATGTTTTAAAAAAAGCTCTTTAAAATAAAAAAATAACTTTAAAATGTAGCTTTATCATTAAAAGTTTTTTTTAATAATTCTTAATAATTTAATAAAAAAATAATAATTATTGTTTAATAAAATTATTATTGGTGATGTTAAATGGATTTTATTATGTCATATAGTTTAACTATAATGGCCTTTTTCTTAACTACTCTTGCCCAAATTTTTGTTTCTACAACATATAAAAAATATAGTAATATTAAAAATACAAGAAATATAACAGGTAAAGAGGCCGCAAGAGAAATATTAGATAGAAATAATTTAAGTGATGTTAAAGTAGTACAAATTAAAGGCTATTTAAGCGACCATTATGACCCAAGTGCTAAAGAGGTAAGATTATCTAGTAGTAATTATAATGGAAGTTCTATTGCCAGTGTAAGTGTAGCAATTCATGAATGTGGCCATGCAATCCAAGACAAAGAAGGTTATACTTTTATGCGTTTTAGAGCGTCTTTAGTTCCAATTGTTAATTTTTCTTCTTATGCTGGTTATTTAGCTATTTTTTTAGGCATTCTTTTTAGTTCTTTAAATTTAATTTGGGTAGGTATTTTTTTAGAACTTGTTATCTTACTTTTTCAAATAATTACTTTACCAGTTGAAATAGATGCTAGTAAAAGAGCTTTAAAAGAATTAGATTATGCGCACTTTTTTAATAGTGAAGAATTAAAACAAGGGAAAATTGTTCTTACATCCGCGGCACTCACTTATGTTGCCAGTGTAGCTTCTAGTTTACTTGAAATATTAAGACTTATATTATTGTTTGGTAAAAAAGACGATTAACTAAAAAATTTTTAATGAATATAAATACGGGGAGGGATAATTATGCGTAAAATAACAGATTTTATAGTTAAATCACGTTTTGTATTTTTAAGTTTATTCATAATACTTGCATTATTTAGTTTATATTTAGAAAAAAATGTTAATATTAATGATGATATAATGAAATATTTACCTAAAACTTCTGAGACTAAAAAGGGTAAAGATATCATGGAAAAAGAGTTTAAAGAAATAAATACTTCTACTTTAGAGTGTATGTTTAAAGATTTAAGTAATAAAGAAAAAGAAAATACTTTAAAGTCATTAGAAAATATTCCAGGAGTTTCTTCTGTTTCATATGATAATACTAAAGAATATAATATAGATAATTATACTTTATATGTTTTAAATGTTAATGATTATGCAGATTCTAAGTTAGCTAGTAATGTTTATAATTATGTATTAAATAATTTTAAAACAGAAGCTTTAAGTGGAACAATTAATGATGCGAATAAACCTGTTTTACCGACATGGATAGTTATACTTGCTATAGTGTGTGCGATAATTATTCTTATTATATTAAGTGATTCTTATTTAGAACCAATACTTTATTTAACATCTATTGGTATTGCTATTTTTATAAATAAAGGAACAAATATATTTTTTCCAAGTGTTTCTGAAATAACAGATTCTATCACGGCTATATTACAACTTGCTTTATCTATGGATTATTCTATCATGTTAACTAATAGATATAAACAAGAAAAAAAGATTCATAAAGATAAAATAGAAGCAATGAAAGAGGCTTTATATCATTCTGTAATATCTATATCTAGTAGTTCTATTACAACAATCGTAGGGTTAATTGCTCTAGTATTTATGAGTTTTACTATTGGTAAAGATTTAGGCTTTGTCTTAGCTAAAGGTGTCTTATTAAGTTTAATTAGTATTTTCTTTTGTTTACCAGCTTTGTTATTAGTATTTGATGATTTAATAAAAAAGACTAAAAAGAAAGCCCCTAAATTTGATTTATCTAAATTAGGTAATTTTATGTATAAAACTAGATATATAAGTTTAATTTTAATAGTAGTTCTTTTTATTGGAGCTTATTTTATGAAAGGAAATATTAATATTTTATATACTGATTCTAAAGACGATAAAATAGGGAAAGTATTCGGGGAAAATAATCAAATAGCAATAGTTTATAATAATAAATATGAAGAGTTAATGTCTTCGCTTTGTACTTCTTTAGAGAGTAATAAAAAAATAGACCAAGTATTATGTTATTCTAATACCATCAATGAAAAATTAAAATATAATGAATTAAATAATAAATTTGAAGATTTAGGAGAAAATATCAAGATAGATGATGAATTACTTAAAATTATTTATTATAACTATTATGAGGGTGAAAATAATAAAATGACGATAAGTGAGTTTATATCTTTTATTAAGTCTCATATATATAATAATGCTAAATTTAATCAAGAAATAGACCAAAATTTAAAAAATAATATCGACTTACTTGAAAATTTTACTAATCCATCTTTAATAAATAAAAAAAGAGCAATTAAAGATATTGCAAGTATTTTAAGTATTAATGAAAAAGACGCGGAAGATATATTAATTTATTATAATAGTAAATATATTGCAACAAAAATGACTATTACTGATTTTGTTAATTTTATGTTAAATGATGTTTATAATGATTCTAGATATTCTAAAAATATCGATAGTGATACTTATTCAAAATTAAGAGAATTAAAAGATTTCACCGATATAAATGTTATAAATAAAGAAATGAATGCTGAGGAGTTAGCAAATATTTTTGGAATGGATAAAAAAACTATTGAGGATTTATTCTTATTTTATAGGATAACAAATGAAAGTGATACAACTTTAACTATTCATGAATTTACAAGTTTTGCCCTAGATTTAGCAAATGATAATCAATATAAAGACTTATTTACAAGTGATATAAAAGATAAACTTACTTTATTAAATACATTAAGTGACGATACTTATATTAATAAAAGTCTAGAACAAACTTCGATGATGAGTGCTTTAAATAATTTAGGAATAAATATTGATAGTAATACTTTAAATTTATTATATACTTATTATACAGGTTATTATAGTAATACTAAATTAACTTTAAAAGAGTTTGCCGATTTTTCTTTAACTTTATTAGATGTGGAAGCTTATAAATCATTTTTTAGTACTGATACTATAACTTATTTAAATACTATTAAAAGTTTAAGTGAAGTCTATAATAAAAAGCTATCAAATGAAGCATTATATAAACTATTTGGAATAAATGAAAATATAGGTAATATGCTTGATTTAGCTTTTACAAATGGTGAGAATGAAGGTTATGAAATGACACCTTTAGAGTTTGTTCAGAGCTTACTTAATAAAGAAGAAATTCTTAAAAAATTACCACAAGATACTTTAAAGTCATTACAAAATGCCTATTATATTATGTCTAATATGAATACAAGTTATAGTTCAAGTGAACTAGCAAGCATTTTAAAGCAAGATAATACAACAATAAGTTTTATATATGGTTTATATGATGTTAAAAATAATAAAATGAGTTCTATTTCTCTTAAAAGCTTAATTAACTTTTTATATAACAATAAAACAAATGCTTTATTAAAGGAAAACATCGAGAAGATAAATGAACCTCTTAATTTAGCAAGAAAAATAGTTAATAATACTAATAAAAAATATGATTATAAAACTTTAAGTGATTTTTTAGATGTTAATAAAGAATTATTGCAAGAAATATATGGTGTATATGATTATCAAAATAAAGAAACTTTTATGAACCCTTTAGATTTAACTAATTTAATATTAGATAATAAAGATAATGAACTTTTAGCTAATAAAATTTCAAATGAAGATTTAGATAAACTTTCTTTAGTTAAAAATGTTATGAATTCTTCTTTAAATAAAGAGTTTCTTACACCATCAGGCTTAAATGAACTTTTAAGAATAGATAACGAGAATATGAGTTTATTATTTAGTTTATATAATTTTAAATATATTAAATCTAATAATACTATATCTTTAAAAACATATATTGATTTTATTGTTAATGATGTTATGAATAATAAAGATTATGCTTCTAATTTTAATAATAAAAAGAATAAAATAAATACTGTTAGTAGCTTAATAAATAATTCTTTAAAAAAAGTTAAATATAATAGTATTGAGTGTTTTACTTCTTTAAATGTTTTAAATAAAAATTTAGATAAGTCTTTAATAGATTTAATTTATATGTATAATGGTAGTATTAATGATTATGATGATACATGGAAAATGACTCTTGAAGAGTTTGTTAACTATTTAAATAAAGATATATTAAATGATAATAGATTTAATGAATTTTTAGAAAATGATAAAAAAGAAAAAATTATAGATGCGAAAGAGAGTATTGAAAACGAAAAAGAATTAATAGTATCTGATAAATATTCTCGCGTTATATTAAATACTAGTTATGAAAGTGAAAGTAAAGATACTTTTAAATTTATTAATTCTCTTCATGATAAGATAGGTAGTAATAAAGATATATATGTAGTAGGTAATTCTTCTATGGCTGTTGAAATGAATAAAACATTTAATAACGAATTAAATAAGATAACGATGCTTACAATGATATTTATTTTTGTTGTAGTTGCTATAACATATAAAGATTTAATTATACCTTTAGTATTAGTATTAATTATTGAGACGGCTGTATATGTTACTATGAGTGCTATAACCCTCATGGGTGGTTCTGTTTACTTTATATCATTACTGATAGTTCAGGCGATACTTATGGGTGCTACGATAGATTATGCGATAGTATATACTTCATATTATTTGGAATCAAGACAAACTTTAGGTGTGAAAAACTCTATTATTAATGCTTATAATAAATCAATTCATACTATAATTAGTTCTTCTTCAATATTAATAATTGTCACTTTAATTGTAGCTTTATTTGCTTCATTAATAACCTCTCAAATATGTAAAACAATATCAGAGGGGACAATCGCGGCTGTAATATTAATTTTACTTGTTTTACCAGGTGTTCTTGCTGCATCAGATAAGTTTATTTGTAGAAAAGGCTATTATAAAGAAAAATAGTCTTTTTAAGTTTTCCTTACAAAAAGGTGTAACATAATGAAATTTTTCCCTACAAAAAAGTGTAACTAAAGACAATTTTTGGTTACAAAAAGGTGTAAATATGGTATAATTTACTAGGTGATGTTAGTTTGAAAAGAAAAGTATATAATGATTTAATTAATTGGAAGAATACTAAAGACTTTAAGCCCTTAATTGTATTAGGAGTAAGGCAATGTGGTAAAACATTTATAATTGATGAATTTTGTAAGAATGAATTTAAAAATTATAAAAAGATTAATTTATTATATGATACTGATGTTGTTAAATTATATGAAAGTAGTGGTTCATCAGAAAAAAATATAATGATTTAAAATTATTATTAGATTTTGATTTTGAAAAAGAGGATAGCATTTTATTTATTGATGAAATTCAAGTAAGTGAAGAACTTATCTCGGAATTAAAATTTTTTAATGAAAGTCATAGTAATGTAAGATTAATATGTGCGGGCTCTCTTTTGGGTGTAAAATTAGCTAGATTAAATAAGCCATTTCCAGTAGGAAAAGTAACAAGATTAAATATGTATCCAATGGATTTTGAAGAATTTTTAATGGCTTTTAATCAAGAACAATTATTAACTAAAATAAGAAATTGTTTTACTAAAAATGAATCTATGGGTATACTTCATAATAAAGCTATAGATTATTATCGTAAGTTTTTATTATCAGGAGGAATGCCAGAAAGTGTAAAAGCTTTAATTGCCTGTGGAAATGATTATTATAATTATGATTTATCAAAATTAAATAATATTATTGAAGATTATAAAAATGATATGAATAATTATGTTACAAGTCCTACTGAAACTTTAAAAATTCGAAGTATTTATAATTCTTTATCTAGTGAGTTACAAAATGCTTCTAAAAAATTTCAATATTCCGTTATAGATAAAAATGCTAAACAAAGGGAATATTCTTTACCATTAAACTGGCTTGTAGAAAGTAATATGGTTCAAATATGTAAATGTGTGAAGTTACCTGAAAAACCTTTATTAGGATTTGTAGATAATGATACATTTAAAGTATATTATTCAGATGTTGGAATATTTAATAGAATAGTTAATAATGATATTAAAACTATTATTCTTGATGATATGAAAATATATAAAGGAATTATAACTGAAAATTATGTTGCTAATGAATTAAAAGCAAATGGTATAGATTTATTATATTGGAAAGGTAGTAGAAAGTCCAAGATAGATTTTTTAATTACAACATCAAATGATGGAATTATACCTATAGAAGTTAAAGCGGAAGAACATACAAAATCTAAAAGTTTAAAAGTATATAATGATTTATATAATCCTAAATATATGATTAGGATAAGTTTAAAAGATTTTGGTTATAATGAAGATACGAATATTAAGTCAATTCCCTTATATGCCGTGTTTTTAATTAAAGATTTAGTAAACTAAATTGAAAACTATCTTATATATTAGTTTTAATCTCGACAAATACATACTTTTTATGATAAAATATAAATATAGGAAGTGGTT
>CANQTE010000040.1 GCA_947626695.1 uncultured Bacilli bacterium
TTTTATTTTAAATCAAAATAAAAATAATAGCAACATTTCTATTATCTTTTCTATTATCCTTAAGTTGACGGCATTGCGCTATATGGTTAAATGAAATGTTTACAAAGGAGGATTAAATTGCAAGAAAAAAGTAAAAAAATAAAAATATTATTTATTTTAAGTATTATTCTCTTAACAGTAATTCTTTTTTTAGGAGTAATTATTAATAATATGAAAAACAAAAAATATTCATTAGAAAATAAAACATATTATGAAGTTACTTTAAATCCTAATAATTATTTTTTAAATGATAAATTAAAATCTTATAATTATTATATTGCAAGTTCTATTAAAGATATTGATATTTATTTTAATTACTATCTAAAAAACAAAACTAAAAAAAATATCACCTACTCTTATGATATTACAGCTACTATTAAAAGTTATGCCAACAATGGTACTAAATTAGTTTGGACTAAAGATTTTAATTTAAAAAATACAAGTAATAAAATCGAAAAAGAAATTAAAATAAATGAAAACTACAAATTAGATTATCAATATTATGCTAATTATGTTAAAGCTTTTCAAGAATACTATAATATTAAAACTGAAAACTATTTATATGTAAGACTTAATATAAAAATTAATAATAAAGATAGTTCTTATGTTAAGCTTACTATTCCCATTAGTGAAGATATTATAGAAATAACTATGAAAGAAGAAAACACTTTTTTAAAAACAAATAAAGAAAATTTTATCTTAAAAATAATAATAGGCTTTATTATCTTAGCTATATTTACTATTTATTTATTAAGTAAAATTTTATTTAATAAAAATAATGAAAAGGCAATTTTAAAAACCTATCAAGATATGATTATAACTACTAAAAATCCTGATATTAATACTAATAATATTATATATTTAACTAACTTAAAAGACTTAATTAATATAGCCATAAATAATAATTCTAATATATTTAATTACCAAAATAACTACTATGCTATTATAGATAATATTTATTATATTTATAATTTTTGAAAAAATCAGCTAAAAATATGAAAATAATAAATTCTTATATATGAAAGAGTGATGAATATAATTTCGTCACTTTTTAAAATTAATTTTTTAGAAATAACTAAATTTGAGCATTGAACATGAAAAAATGATAGCCTAATATTTAAACTATCATCTCTTAATATTTGAAGATCTCTATTAGAAATCTTAATTATTTAGCTTGACTAAGGTCGCAAGATCCAGGCTTAGTAATACATACTCTGCATTTATCATATTCTGCTTTATATTCTTTATTTTCATTAAATTCATTAACTAGACTAAATATTGCACCAACTATTGTTGGAATAAAGAATATAACTATACCTGCAATACATCTCATTACAAGAGATTTTACAGACTTTTTAATTTCTTCATCTTTACTTGCAACTACTGCCTTTCCTAAATCAATCATTCCAAATGCTATTATAATTATTGGAACTGCTATTTTGAATACCCATAAAACCCATCCTATAATCTGCCATATTTCAGCTAATTTTGAACAAATTGATGGAGCCATTATTAACATATTTATTCCTCACTTTCCTCTTTATAAGTATATTTTATCTTAACTTGTATTACTTGTCAAGTTATTCATGTCTAGTTTTAGTAAAGTAAACTATTATTTTTTCTCATAATACTTTCTTTTTTACTAACTTTCATAAAGATTTCAAAAAAATAATATTTCTTTCCTTTATTAATTTTTAACTTACCCTATAATCATCTTCCATAGTAAAGACTATATTTTCTTCTATCCAATCTTTTCTTGGTTCTACTTTATCTCCCATTAAAACAGATACTCTTTTCTCCGCTAAAGAAGCATCATATATATTTACTCTAATTAAACTTCTAGTATCAGGATTCATAGTAGTATCCCATAATTCTTCTGCATTCATTTCGCCTAAACCTTTATTACGAGATATATCAGGTTTTCCGGGATTATCTTGAACTATTTGAAATCTTTCTTCATCAGAATAAGCATAAAAATGTTTTTTACCATAATCGATTTTATATAAAGGAGGTTTAGCTATATAAAGTTTTCCTGCTTCAATTAAAGGTCTCATAAACCTGTAAAAGAAAGTTAATAATAATATTTGAATATGAGAACCATCAACATCAGCATCAGTCATAATTATTACTTTATCATAATTAGAATCTTTAGCATCAAATTCTTGGCCTACACCTGCCCCGATAGTATGAATAATAGTATTTATTTCTTCATTTTTTAAGATATCTTGGACATTTGCTTTTTCTGAATTAATAACTTTACCTCTTAAAGGAAGTATAGCTTGAAAACGTCTATTTCTTCCTCCTTTTGCAGAACCTCCTGCAGAATCTCCTTCTACTAAAAATAATTCATTTATTTTAGGGTTTTTAGTTGATGCGGGTGCAAATTTACCAGATAAATTCTTTTCTAGTTTATTTTTCCCTTTGCCATTTCGAGCTTCTTCCCTTGCTTTTCTTGCGGCCTCTCTTGCAAGCTTACTTTTACTTGCTTTATTAATAATATTTAAAGCTGCTTCTTTATTTTCCTCTAAAAAGAATTTAAGATTTTCATAAGTAATATTATCTGTAATACTTCTAGCTTCTGGTGTTCCTAGTTTTCCTTTAGTTTGCCCTTCAAATTGTAATAAATTCTCAGGGATTCTTAAATTAATCACAGCACTTAAGCCTTCTCTAACATCAGAACCATCAAAGTTAGCATCTTTTCCCTTTAATATATTATTATTTTTAACATAATCATTAAAAGCTTTAGTAATTCCTGTTTTAAATCCTACTTCATGTGTTCCTCCATCAATAGTTTTAACATTATTAACAAAAGATAAAATATTTTCATTATAAGTATCCGTATATTGCATAGCTACATCTACTTCTATACCATTTTTAGAAGAAGAAAAATTAATTACTTTACATAAAGTTTCTTTATCTTCATTCATATATTCTACAAAATTTACTAACCCATTTTCATAATGAAATTTAGCTTCTTTATTTGTTTCTTCATCTATTACTTCAATAGTTACATTTGGTATTAAAAAGGCGCTTTCTTGCATTCTTTCTGTAATAGTTGTATAAGAAAAAGCACAATTTTTAAATATATCATAATCCGGTAAAAAAGTTACAATAGTTCCTGTTTTATTAGTAGTTCCAATTACTTTTAAAGGACTTTCTACTTCTCCACCATTAAAAAAACGTATATTACTTATTTTACCATCTCTATATATTATAACGTCCATTTTTTTAGATAAAGCATTAACAACAGAGCCCCCGACACCATGTAGTCCTCCACTTACTTTATAGTTTCCTTCTTCAAATTTACCACCGGCATGTAATACTGTATAAATTACTTCTGGTGTTGATTTTCCAGAGGCATGCATACCTGTTGGAACACCACGTCCATTATCAGCGATTGTAATAGAACCATCTTTATGTAAAACTATTTTAATATAATTACCATATCCATTTATTATTTCATCGATTGAATTATCAACAATTTCCCAAACTAAATGATGAAGTCCTCTTTTATCTGTTGAACCAATATACATACCAGGTCTTTTTCTAACAGCCTCAAGTCCTTCTAAAATTTTTATTGATGTTTCGTCGTATTTCTTTGTCATGTTTATTCTCACCCTTTAATTATTATATCAAAAATTAGAAAAATGTAAAACATTTATTTATTTAAGTTTACTTTTTTTATTGTTTTATTGTAAAAAATTAATCTTTCTCTGCAGTACTCTCTGCAGTAATTTTTTTTAAACTTAGGTATTTCCTATATAAATTGAATGATTTTATTTTCTTTTCTTCTGCAGAACTCTGCAGTACTCTCTGCAGTAATTTTTTTGAAACTGAGGTATTTCCTATATAAATTGAATGATTTTGTTTTCTTTTCTTCTGCAGAACTCTGCAGTACTTTCTGCAGTAATTCTTTTGAAACTGAGATATTTCCTATATAATCTGAATGATTTTGTTTTCTTTTCTTCTGCAGAACTCCACAGTACTCTCTGCAGTAATTTATTTTTGTTTGATTATTCTTTTAGAAAATAACTAACATTTTTATTTTAAAATTATTTATTTCTTTACCCATATTGGTTTTACGTCAGAACCTATATTTTTTATTAATTCTTTTTTTCTTAAATATGTCAAAGCTGTCCTTACTTTACTATTTTTATTTTCTATATTAATATTCATTTTGGGATATATATAATCATTGATTTCTTGTCTAGTCCTACCATTATTTGAACTCTTTATAAATTCTAATATTAATTTTTTTAATTCTACATAACTATTATTTATCAAAGGAATAATAGCAGTAAAAATATCGTCTTCTCTAAATAATGGTTTACCACCACTGTAAATTTTTGTATATTTAACCATTTTTCTAATTCCAGAACCTAGCTCATCTGCAAGGCCAATTTCTTTAAAAAAACTAGCTATTTTAGGATTTTTAGGATATGGAGAATAATTATCAAGATTTATATATCCTATAGTTCTCGGTTTATTAGCATTTTCTGTAATAATATTATCTTTTGATATAATTAATTTTGCTGGATATGGATTAGAATACTCTCTGTGAATTAATAAGTTTGCGCACAATTCACGTGCTATTATATCTCTAATATTTATTCTTTGATTATCTTCAATATAAAACTTATCATTCAGATGTTTTTTAATAAAATCAGTTAAACGATAATATGAATCTAATAAATTAGTTCTAATATCATCACGGTCATCATATCTTTCTGTATTTTTAATTTTTAAAATAGCGTCGGTTCTATAATAAGATAAAGCAGAAGCTATAATATTATCTTTTCCAAATAATAATATACATGCCAAGTTAAAGCCTTCTTTACCGGTCTCTAAATTTTTTTCATATAATCCTGCGCTTCTTAGCATTTCTTCATCATTCATTTTTAACCATGGATGATTAGGCATCCTAATGGAAGCCATTTTTCTGACATTTTCTATTAAATCAATTCTTAAATCATCCATTGTAGCATATGGATATATTTTATTTTCAATGTAAGTATTTCTTTTTCTAATATATAAATTAGATATTAAAGTTGTGTTATTAGTAATATCAAAATCGCCATCTTCATTTCTGTCAAATATTTTATTAGCAGTTTTATGAACATCTGAACTTTCATGGACATAGATATATAAAATATGTTTTTCTTCATAAAGGTATTCTTTTATATCTAAATGGACTGTCGGAAATATTTTTTCAGAATTATTACATAAATCCACAAATTCTTTTTTCATATTTTTAATATAATCTTTATATATTCCTGTTACTCTTGACTCGTTATCAATCCCTAAAAAAATATGTCCACCATCTCTATTTAACATTGAACAAACTGTTTCAAATAAATTATTAGGCAAATTCTTTTTGGCTTTTTTATATTCAATTGTTACACTTTCACCTGATTTAGCAAATTCTATTAAATTTTTAGGTAAATTTTCTATCATGTCAACTATTCCTCCTGTTATTTTTCAATGCAAATGTATAATCTTTTTTATACACTTTAATTATTGCACTATATCTAGGCAAAATTATAAAGCAATTATCTTTATTGGTCAATAAAAATGTTAGATTTAATATTTTTTTAAATAAATATACAATCCATATAAATTGAATGATTTTGTTTTCTCTTCTTCTGCAGAACTCTGCAGTACTCTCTGCAGTAATTTTTTTAAAACTTAGATATTTCCTATATAAATTAATTGATTTTATTTTCTCTTCTTCTGCAGAACTCTGCAGTAATTTTTTTAAAACTTAGATATTTCCTATATAAATTGAATGATTTTATTTTCTTTTCTTCTGCAGAACTCTGCAGTACTCTCTGCAGTAATTTTTTTGAAACTGAGGTATTTCCTATATAAATTGAATGATTTTGTTTTCTTTTCTTCTGCAGAACTCTGCAGTAATTTATTTTTATTTGATTATTCTTTTATATTCCTTTAAAAAATATTTATCAGTCATACCAGCAATATAATCTATTACTATTCTTTCATTAGTATTATTAAGTTTATAATCATTTACCATATTGCTTAAATAAGAATTAATAATTGGAGAATTACTATTATTAGTTTTTAAATCATTTAAATAAGTATCAAATAATGTCTCAAACATATCTCTTAATTTATTAGTTTCTTCTTTACTCATAGCTTTACTATAAATATATTTATAATTAAACTTTTTTAAGTTTACTATTGCTTTATATACTTCATCACTTAATTTTAAATAATCTTTATCAACACTATTATTAAGTATATCCATGATTGAATTATTTACTATTTCTCTAGTTGTAGTTCCTAAAACTTTAGCAATATCTTCTGGTATATCTTCTCTTTTAATTAATTTATATCTTATCGCATCGTCTATATCTCTACCTAAATAAGCAATTAAATCACTTACTCTTACAACACAACCTTCTAAAGTCATAGGTTTTAAATCTTTAAGATTATGGTGATAACTATCTTGATATTCTTGTAAAAATTCTTCTTTAGTTTTCTTTTTAGGTTTATATATCCCTAAAGCAAACTCTCCATTATGGCACATAATCGCGTCTAATACTTGAATGCTTATATTTAAACCTAAGCCATTATTTTCAAGATTCATTAATACTCTTACACTTTCAATATTATGATTAAAATAACCTTCATTATGTTTTAAACTTATTTCATTTAAAATGTATTCTCCTTGATGGCCAAATGGGGTATGACCTAAATCATGTCCTAATGCCGCGGCCTCGATTAAATCTTCATTTAAGCCTAAAGCTCTCCCTATAGTTCTAGCTATTTTACTTACAAATAAAACGTGTATCATTCTTTTAGAAACGTGGTCATTTCTTTTTCTTGGAAATACTTGTGTTTTATCTTGATATCTAATAAAAGACTTAGAATATATTATTCTATCTATATCTCTAAAATAAGATGTTCTTATATCTTTTTCATGTTCTTTTAAATATATGGCATGTTTATCATTACTCGCATATTTTTTTAAAATAAGATTATGTTTTTGCATTTCTTTATATATATTTTCTTGCATAAAGTCCTCCTAAATAGAATAAATGTAGGCATAATTACCTACATTTCAAGTAAATCACTAAGATTAAATTTCTTTAAAATATTTGTTAAATTATCATATAATTCTTCTACATCTTTTTCACTTAAATCTTCATAGTAAATAGAATTTTTATCAGATACAACATTTACATCACTATTATCAATACTTAATAAGCCTTTTAAGTTAAAATCATAATCTTTTTTATCTACTGTAACATTTAAACTTAAATCAAAATTACCAGAATATTTAGATTTTGTATATTTTTGATTATCAATTTTTAATGAACCATCAAAACTAACTTCGTCAGTAGTAACCTTTAAATCTATTTTGTAGTCTTTATCATTTTCAGTTATCTTAGCTTCAAGTATTTTTTCCTTTGCAACATAAATAGTTATTAGTCCTCCATCTTTTTGTTCTTCTATGTTTATAGTCATTTCTTCATTATAACTACTATCTAAACTAGCATCCCCTGTTATAGTTATTTTAAATAAATCATCTACTTTTTCATAATGAAGGAATTCTTTATCTAAACTTGTAATAGATGCGGCACGAACATTATTTAAAACATCAACATATAAAATAAACTCTACACCTTCAAATTCTGATGTATCTATTTCATCTAAGCTATCATTTAAAAATTCTTTTATTGTATCTTTATCAGTATTAGTCATTTTAGATAAAGAGTTAAGTAAATTATCATTTTTTAGCATTTCTTCAATAACATATTTTACTGTTCTTTCAGCATTCTCTGCATCAAAATTATAAGTTATTTTCTTTAAATTCTCTTCTTTATTTCCAATTTTTATCTTAGTATTTTCAACATCAAATTTATTTTTATCTAAAGAATTAATAAGAATATTTTTCATTTCTTTTAAAATAATATCCATTTCTTCTAAATTTATATCATTTATATCTTCTAAATTAATATCTTTAAATAAATCATACTCTCCAAGACTAATTGTTTTAGATAATAATTCATCACTTTTTAAATTAACTTTTTTATTAGCAATACTTAACAATAATTTAATAATTGCTTTATTATCTTCACTTATTCCAAGATTTACTGCCCCTTTTTTATTTTTATAATCTAATCCTAATGCTAAATCATAATTAAGATTATTAAAAGCTTTTAATTCACTTATATTAGTATCAAGTTTCGCATTCATTCTAATATTAACAGGTTCATTTAATATATCAATATTTAAACTATTTTCATTATTTAACTCATTACTCATTAATTTATAAACATCATTAATTGTATTTTTATAAATAGATACAGGGTCGGAATTTAATCTATTATAACCAATAAATACTATAACCGCGAGAACTACAACAAAAATTATGCCTCCAATAATAAACTTCCATTTACTTCTCTTATTTGTTGATGGGTCAATATTAAACCTATCTTTAACCTCAACACTTTCATTCATATTTAAATTATCATTCATAACTCAACACCTCTTATAATATATATTATCAAAAAAATAGACTTTTGCCTATAAATTATAGTAACTTTTTTAAAAAATTTTTACTTTTTAAGTATAATCCTGTATATCTATCATAATATATATTTAAAAAATTATTTATTTCATCACGAATTTTAGCACTTATTTTTAAATTAGAAATACTTTTTATATCTACATAATAATACATTCTTAATAATTCTATTGTTTTTTTATCGACGATAAATTCATTATGATAACAATTTTTACAAATATAACCCCCTATATCTCCATCAATGGTTATAATATCTTTAGTAGTACCACATAAAGAACAACTATCAAGATTAAGTCCTACTCCTAAATAATCTAAATATTTTATTTCTAAGATATTGCACATGATTAAAGGGTCTAATCCCTCTTCTATTTTTAAAATAGTATTTAAATAATTAGTAAATAAGATATCACTAGCTTGTTTTATTACTTGTTCTGTTAATTCTGTTAAATAATTAAGATAACTTAATAAAATAATATCATTTTTTATTCTCTTTAAAGGATTAATTATATCAACACTTATTAAAGTAGATAACTTATTTTCTTTATAATAGACATTAAATTTTCCATAAGTAAATTTTAATGTTGTTGCTCTAAAGGGACTTTTTAATGTTTTAGCACCCTTACACATAATACCTATTATACCATCACTTGTATATAAATGAATAATTTTAGATGTTTCTCCATAAGGTATTTCTTTAATAATTATTCCAACAAACTCTTTAATCATTTAAGCCACCAATTAAATTATAACACTAAATAAAATTAAAAAAAGCTATTCTTGAGCCTTTTCTATTTTTTTATAAATAAGATAATCTTCTGGGTCTCCAGTTTTTTTAAACTTATCCCATGCTTCCTTTTTATTCATATTTAACAACCTTTCTAATTTAATTATGTTCTATAAAAAAGTTTTTTATACAAATATTTTTAAAAATCTTTATTTAAATAGATATTTTTAGATATTTGATATGATATAAAGATTAATACTACCCCAAGTAACATAAATATTAAACTACCATTTTTAGTTATAAAAATAGTTAATTTATTACTTAAAGTAAATTTAGTTAAAATAATAGTTAATATTAATCCTATTATTAAAACTAATATAATTAGAAATATTCTTACCCTTTCAACTCCATATTTAAAGATTAAAGGAAGTATTAAAGCTTCTATTATCATAGTTATAGCTAAACATAATATTAAAGAATTAAAATCTACTTTAAAATTTAGAAATAAACATTCAATAAATGTAATAATAATAGCAATTAAATTAAGAATAAGACCTACTAAATATTTTGATTTAACAATATTTTTTTTATCTATTGGCATAGTATTTAAATAACAATTAAAATGACTTACTTCATCATAACTAAATAATAAAATAAGAATTATGATACTTAAAAAAGATGGTATATAATGTAAAACATGAGTATTATCAAAACATAATAATAAAAACATAATAATAATTAATAATAAATGTTTTATATTGCTTTTAATTGTTAAAAAATCTTTAATTATTAAACTTTTCACTTACTAGCTCCTTTAGTTATTAAAACTATTAAATCCTCTAAATTTATTTTATTTTCTTTTAATTCTAAATATTTATGTTTATTTTTAATTAATACTTGATAAGTATCACGATTTTTTTGCAAACTAATTATATCTTCTTTGTTTAGTTTAAGTAAAATTTCTTCTTTACATTCTAAAGTAGCGTAATTACTATTAACATAATCTTCATCAAATATTATTTTCCCTTTATCAAGAATTATAATTCTATCTATTAAATGCTCTAAATCAAGAGGATTATGAGTAGATATAATAAGTGTATTTTTTTTATTCTTTAGATATTCTAATAAAAGTTCTATTATTTCTCTTCTCGTACGAGAATCCATTAAAGTTGTTATATCATCTATTACTAATAGTTTGGGGTGATGGGCTAAGGCCACGATTATTTCAAGTTTTTTCTTTTCATCTATTTTTAATGTCTTAATCTTTTTATTTGTTAAGAAATATTTTTGTAAATAATTATTATATAGAGTTTGATCCCAATTATTATATATATCTTGCATAATAAGAGCAATATCTTGAGGCTTTAACGTATCAGGAAAAAATACATTATCTAAAACTATTCCTATATCTTGATAATCTATATTTAAATTAACTGTTCCTTTATAATTTTTAATGGTTCCTAATAAGCATTTAATAAAAGTAGTTTTACCTGCCTGATTATTTCCAAGTATTCCAACAACTGTTCCTTCATTTATAGTTAAATTTTTAATATCTAATAAGAAATTAGAGTATTTTTTTTGTAAATTTTCTACTTCGATAATTTTCATATTATATCTCCATTAAGTTAGTTATTCTTCAGTAGATGTATCTTCATCAGAACCATTATCTGTTTTACCATCATTTTCGTCATTTTCAGTTGGAGGTGTTGGGTCAGTTTCTCCTTCCTGTTCTTTATCTTTATTTTCTTGCTCTTCTTTCTCTGGTTCTGTATTATCACCAGTATCTTCTTTATCTTCAGTAGATGTACCATTATTGTTACCATTATTGTTACCATTATCATCATTAGAATTATCAGTTTCATTATTAGTAGAAGGTGTTACAGGTGTAGTATTACCACTACCAGATGGTGGTGTAGATTCTTCACTTACAACTGTAATCGTGTATGTAACTGTCTTAGAATCAGCAGTAGCAGAAATAGAAGCTGTACCTAAAGACAAGCCTTTTACATTACCATTGCTATCGACAGAAGCAACACTTGGATTATTACTTTTCCAAGTAACTTCTTTATTCGAAGCATTACTAGGACTTACCGTGGCACTTAATTTTATTGTATTTCCGATTTTTACTTTATTTTCCCCCTTAATATTTATATCTTTTACTTTTATAACACTTTGAACAACCGTGATAATGCACTCATCTTCAAACTCACCATCAACAGTTTTTACTTTTATTGTAGTAGTTCCCTCTTTTAGGCCTTTAACTTTTCCTGTAACATCAACAATAGCAACTTTTTCATCACTACTTTCCCACGTAACATCTTTATTTGAGGCATTTGCCGGAGCTATATTTGCTTTTAATTGAACAGTCTTATATTTAGCGAGTGTCTGTTTTTTAATATTTAATGATACGCCTGTTACTTTAGTATCTTCTTCTGTTTCTTCCACATTTTCTTCATTTTCTAAAGTATCTATTTTTTCCCATTTTGCTACTAATTTTATATCATCTTGCACTAGTTTATCAAAATCATATAACTTATTATTATAATACCAACCTAAAAATTTATAACCATCTTTAGTTGGGTGCTCTGGCTCTTCTATTTTTTCTTTTCCTTTAATAGTTAAAGAACTTATTTTATTTCCTCCTTTAGTATCAAAAGTAACAGTATATTTTTTACCTGGCTTAAATACTAAGAATAGAGTTACACTAGTAACTACAAAAATAATAACACAAAAAGTAATAGGTACCCATTTTCTAATCTTAAGTCTTTTTTTAACTTTTTTTTCTTCCATTTTATCTTTCCTCTTATCTATATTATATAGTATTTAATCTTGACTGTCAATTTTCCTAAAATTATTTA
>CANQTE010000041.1 GCA_947626695.1 uncultured Bacilli bacterium
ATATGTAAAAAATATAGTATTTCAGCAGATTATCTTCTTGGAAGAATAGATAGTCCTAAATATTTAAAATAAAATATCTTATATTTGTTTAAATACTAAAAAAATTGTGCTAAAATAATTAAGGTGATTAAAAATGTGTGGTTTCTGTGGCTATATAAACAAAAAAGAAAAAAATAAAGAAATAATTAACGAAATGAGTAAAAAAATTATCCATCGTGGCCCTGACAGTGAGGGTTTATATACTGACGATTATATTAACATGGCATTTCGTCGTTTAAGTATAATTGATCTAAATACAGGAAGTCAACCTATATATAATGAAGATAAAACATTAGTAATTTTATTTAATGGTGAAATATATAACTATCAAGAATTAAAAAAAGATTTAATAGAAAAAGGTCATAAATTTACTACTGAAACAGATACAGAAGTAATATTACATGGCTATGAAGAATACAGTGAACATATATTAGATAAATTAAGAGGAATGTTTGCCTTTGTTATATGGAATACTACTACTAAAGAATTATTCGCAGCTCGTGATATATTTGGTATTAAACCATTTTATTATACTATTATGAATAATACTTTTATGTTTGCAAGTGAAATAAAAGCTTTTTTACCTCACCCTGATTTTATTAAAGAAGTTAACCCTGATGCTCTTAAAGCTTACTTAACTTTCCAATATAACCCTTTAAATGAAACTTTTTTTAAAGATGTTTTTAAATTACCTCCAAGACATTATTTAAAATATAAAGATAATAAATTATATATAAAAGAATATTATAGTTTTAATTATAAGCCAAATAAAAAAATATCTTTAAAAGAAATGGTAAAAGAAATAGATGAAGTTGTTAAATCATCCGTTGATTATCATAAAATAAGTGATGTTAAAGTTGGAGCCTTTTTAAGTTCTGGTGTTGATTCTTCTTATATAGTGTCTTTATTAAAACCCAACACTACTTTTACAGTCGGCTTTAAAAATTTAGGTTTTAATGAAATCGATGCTGCGAAAAACTTAAGTAATTTATTAAAAATTGAAAATAAAAGTGAAGTAATAACTCCTGAAGAATTTTTTGCTATTTTACCTAAAGTACAATATCATTCAGATGAACCTCATGCTAACCTTTCTAGTGTTCCTCTTTACTTTTTAAGTAAGTTAGCTAAAAAAGATGTTACAGTCGTTTTATCAGGAGAAGGGGCAGATGAACTATTCGGGGGTTATCAAACATATGATAATAGTTTAATTATTAGATTATATAGACATTTACCAGCATGTATTCGTAAATTTAATTTAAAAATAGCTAATAAATTACCTAATATGAAAGGAAAAAGTTTTCTAATTCGTGGGTCTAAAACATTAAGTGAAAGTTATATAGGTCAAGCAAATATCTTTACAGAAGAAGAAGCAAATGATATTTTAGCTTCTAACTATAAAAGTAATATAAAACCAACTGATATTACTAAACCATATTTTGACGAAGTAAAAGGCTTAGACGAAATAACTAAAATGCAATATGTAGACATGAACTTATGGCTTCCTAATGATATTTTACTTAAAGCAGATAAAATGACTATGGCAAATTCCCTAGAACTACGTGTTCCATATTTAGATAAAAAAGTATTTGAATTAAGTTTAACTTTACCTAAAAAATATAAATTACATAAAAAAATAAGCAAGTATGCTTTAAGACTTGCCGCGAAAACTAAAATACCTAAAGAATGGTTTAATCGTCCTAAATTAGGCTTTTTAGTTCCCTTTAAAGAATATTTAAAAGATACTAAATATTATAATTTAATTAAAAATGAATTTAAAGAAGATTATGTTAAAAAATTCTTTAATCAAACTAAAATATTAAACTTATTAGAAGAAAATCACGGAGGAACTAAAAATAACCACCGTGAAATATATACTATTTATTCTTTTCTTCTTTGGTATAAAGAATATTTTATTAATAATTAATAAGCAAAACTATCTTGTAAAATCTACTAAAGTTATATGATTATCAACTTTTTGGAAAGTAAAAGTATAAGTAGCAAGCTTATTTTTTATTTCTTCATATTTACTTTCAATAACGTCTTTATAGTTAGAATCTGGATTTATTGTTAATATTTCATTACCTAAAGAAGCATCATCATAACTACCATATATTTTACCATTTGGCATATCACAAGCAACTTCAAAAGCATATTTATATGTTATTGTATATAATCCATTATTCTCACTAAAATCAATTGGTTTATTAAAAACTGCAAAAACACCACATGCTCCATGTCCATCTTCTTGATATGTATATATTTCTTTATCTTTATCATAAACCCATTGGTCATGTCCACACCAAGCACCCATATAACTTCCTTTAATATTTTCATGTTTTAAAGATAAATTACTTAAACTAGTTTCTTTAAAAGCATCTTCTAATTCTTTTTTAGTTATTTCTTTAACATCATGTTTAGATTCATAACCTTTATCTTTTGCAAATCTCTCTACTGCTAAAGTAAGTTTATCTTGATTATAAACTTTATCTAATGAATTAACTCCCCATAAAACATATAATTCATTATTAACTATTTCTTCTGCTTCTTTTTGAGTTATTTCTTGATAATTTATCTTTTCTATTTTCTTATCTCCATTATTATTACTACAACTACATAAAGTTAAAACTAATACAAATAATAAAACAATCTTTTTCATATCTTAACCTCTTTTAAGAAATTATATCACAATAATTATTTCTTTAATAGTATCTTTTTTTCATTTACTAATCATTATTATATTGTTATAATATATTAAAGGTGTTAAATATGAATAAAAAAGTATTAAAAATAGTTATTATAGTATTAGTATTAATAGTTATATTAATTGGTATTATATTTGGTATAAAAAAGTTATATTATAATTATCAAGTTAAACATGCTATAATAGAAATAGAATTAAAAGATAATTTAACTGCCGAATTTTTAAGTGATATAAAAGTATCAGATTATATTATAAGTATAAATGGTAATATTATAGATGATTATAAAATAGATACTAAAACTTTAGGAAAAAAAGTAATTAAATATGAATATATAAATGAAGATAATATCAAAATAAAACAAGAATATACTATCGATATTGTTGATAGAACACCACCTTTAGTATGGCTTGGAAGTTCTTATTCTACAACTGTCAATAGTAATATTAATTTAACTGAAAAAATAATGTGTGGTGATAATTATGATTCTAATCCTAAATGTGAAATAATTGGGGATTATGATTTAACAAATGCTGGTACTTATCCTTTAGTATTTAAAGCAACAGATAAAAGTGGAAATATAACTGAAAAGAATTTTAATCTTTATGTTAAAAAACCTGTATCAAGTGGAGGAGCATCAAGTGGTGGAACATCTACTTTACCACCTGGAATACCTTTTAGTGAGGCGATAAAAAATTATAAAACAAAAGATACAGAGATAGGAATAGATATTTCTGAATGGCAAGGAGATGTTGATTTTAATAAATTAAAAGAGGAGGGGGTAGAGTTTGTTATATTAAGAGTAGGTAGTACAAAGGGAATAGATGGCGATTATTTTGTTGATAAAAGATTTAAAGAATATATCGAAAAAGCAAATGAGGCTAATATACCGGTGGGAATTTATTTTTATTCATATGCTAATAGTAGAGAAAAAGCTATTAAAGACGCTAAATGGGTTTTAAATGAAATAAAAGGCTATAAAGTAGATTTACCTATTGCCTTTGACTGGGAAAATTGGAGTTTTTATAATGAATTTAATTTAAGCTTTTTTGGACTAACTGATATGGCTAATGCTTTTCTTGATGTCTTTAAAAAAGCTGGGTATGAAGGTATGCTTTATAGTAGTAAAACTTATTTAGAAGAAGTATGGCTTAAAACTGATTATCCAACATGGCTTGCTCATTATGTTGATAAAACAAGTTATGAAGGAGATTATACTTATTGGCAAATGTGTAGTGATGGTCGCGTAAATGGTATATATGGTGATGTCGATATTGATATTAGATATAAATAAATTTGAGGAGAAAGTATATGGAAAAAAGAAAAAAAGAAATTGTTAAAATGTTACTTAAAGAGAATTTAGATGAAAAAACAGAAGAAGAAATTATTGATTTATTACTTAATAACCCAATTACAGTTGATGTTGATAAAGAAAGTGATACTAACATGACTTTTGGTGATAAACTAGCAGATAAACTATCAGAAGTCGCCGGTAGTTGGACTTTTATAATTATCTTTTCTTCCTTTTTAATATTTTGGATAGTTTTAAATGGTGTAATATTAACAAAAGGAATAGACCCATATCCTTTTATCTTGCTTAATTTATTACTCTCATGTCTAGCCGCGTTACAAGCCCCAATAATTATGATGAGCCAAAATAGACAAGCTAAAAAAGATAGCATTAGAAATAAAAATGACTATCATACAGATTTAAAAAGTGAATTAATTTTAGAACAGTTATATGACCATATTGAAGAAATAATTCATAATCAAAAGAAAATCATGGCTTATCTAAAAGAAGAAGAAAATAAAAAAGATAAATAAATTTAGGAAATGTTTAAAATAGCATTTCTTTCATTTTAATGTGTATCTTTTATAAGGAACATCTATATTTGACACATACTTTGTAACAAACTGACAATTGACTCTCTTTCCATTTACCTTTCTTACATAATTATAAACAGCACAAGTAACAGAATTAGAAATCTTTTTATTATCATATAATAATTTATTAAAATTATATAACTTATTACTCATTATCTAATATCACACCTTTCATTATAAAGTTTATCATACTTTTTTTATAATGTCCAACATAAATATATAAACAAAAAATCTTGCTTGAGATTGCTCTAAAAATCTCTACAAGCAAGAATAGGTGAATACTCTCCCTCTTTTACTTTCACCTATTAACACTTTTCATAAAAGTTTTCAATTACTCCTAATATCCTTTTAATATTTTCTTCTTTAAAAGGTTTATTAAGAACATCTATAATAGGATAAGTAAAAGCTTTTTTAATTGTTTCTTCAGTATCATCTCCAGTAATTATAATAACCGGAATTTTATCAAATAATTCTTTTTCTTTCATATAATCTAATACTTGAAAGCCGTTCATATTAGGCATATTTAAATCTAATAATATCGCATATATTTTATTTTCTTCTATTTTGTTTATTGCCTCAAGTCCATTGTTAGCTCTTATTATTTCATAATCTCCCGTAATATTTTTTTCAATAAAATTAAGCATAATATTAGAATCGTCAGCAATAATAATTTTTTTACTATCACTTCCATTACTATCAGTATCAGAAAAACAACTATCTAATAAATCTTTAATTCTTTTTCCTGTTTCTTTTAAAGTTTTAAAATCATTATTTATAAATACTTTATTACTTTCTTTTCCTGCCATCTCATGCTGTAAAAAAACTTCCGCATCTTTCATAAATCCTAAATATTTTGCTTCACTTTTAGTACTATGAGCAAGAATACCATAATTATTAAAATCTTCATTATCTTTATAATATTCTAAATCTTTAATTTTATCATCTAAGCTATCTCTAAACTCTTTTAATGCATCAAAATATGAACTTGTATCTCCCCAAAATTCTAAACTAGAATTAACATCAACTCCATAATTTTTTAATAAATCAACTTTTTCCATAACAAACCTCCAACACTATTTTAAAAATTTCCTTAATACTTTATTTAATAAATATCTATCAATTGGCTTAGATAAATAATCATCAAATCCTGCACTTTTATATTTTTCATCTGTTCCCTCAATCGCGTCCGCGGTTAAAGCAACAACTGGTACATTAAATCCAGGCATTTCTCTTAAAGAATTTAAACATTCTATTCCATTCATTTTAGGCATCATAATATCCATTAATATTAAATCAAAAGTTTGATTTTTAGCTATATCTAATGCTTCCATTCCACTTTTAACCGTAACTAAATCAAAATTATAAGGCTTTAAAATATTTTGAGCAACTTTTAAGTTAATTAAAGAATCATCAACAACTAATATCTTTTTATTTGTAAAACCATTATAATCAATTTCAATTTCTTCCACATTATTTTCTGGTACTTCCATACTAATTATTTCTTGCTCTAAATAAACTCTAAAAGTAGAACCTTCACCATATTTACTAACAACATTTATTCTACCACCCATCATTTCAACTAAACTTTTTGTTATTGCCAGTCCTAGTCCTGTTCCTTCAATTGTTGTATTTCTATCTTCATCTATTCTTTCAAACTTATTAAATAATTTATCAATATTTTCTTTTTTAATTCCTCTTCCTGTATCTTTAACTGATACATAAAGTAAACAAGTATTAGTATCTCTTCTATTTATACAATTAACAATAAATTCTATTTGTCCACTTTCTGTATATTTCGCTGCATTTGTAAGAATATTTAATATAATTTGTTTAACTTTAGCAACGTCTCCCTTTAATACTCCTGGTAAATCTTCACAACAAGTATATTTAAATTCAATAGGCTTATCTTGAAGTTTAGGCTTAACTAACTTACATAAAGAATTAAATACTTCTCTTGGATTATATTCTTTAGCAACTATTTCCATCTTATTAGCTTCTATTTTTGATATATCAAGAATACCATTAACTATTTCTAATAAATTATTTGAGGCATCAACAATATCTTTAGCAAATCCTTTAGTCTCTTTACTTAAATCATTTTGCTCTAACATACATTCACTAAAACCCACTATCGCATTAAGAGGAGTTCTTATTTCATGTGACATATTAGATAAAAATTCTGTTTTAGCTTTATTAGCTTTCTCTGCTGCATCTTTAGCAAGATTAAGTTCATTAATATGTTTAATATCAGGATTTTCAATAGTAAAGTACATAATAAAAGTTGTAAATGACTGTATAAATATATTAAGTAAAAGTTCTGGATATCTATTTTGAATAACCGCGGCAACTAAATATAAAATTAAAGTTATAATAATTGGATAATATTTTTTATTATGATATACTTTTTTAAAATTAATAATAATAAATAATATATTAAGTAAAATAAGTAAAAAGACACATACATATAAAAAGTTTATCGCTGGCCCTAATGTATAAGTATAATAAATAGCTCTCTCTGGAAAATGATATTTAATAGGTAAAAACATAAATATAATATCACATATAATATTAAAGATTATAAGAATTTTTTTAAATATCAAATATTTATTTTCATTAAAACTTACTAAGAAACAATATAAAGTAATAAGTGAAAACCAAAATAATGTATAAACAAGAAAACCTTTTGCTAATATATCACTAATAATTGGTGCAGTGTTATAAAATGGTGCCGCAATACGCATTGCAAGTTCTATTAATACTCCAAAAATAATAGCTATTAAAATAGTTGAATAAATATTTGTTTCTCGATTATTAACATTCTTTTTCGAAAAATATATTACATTTAAAACTATAATATAAAATAAACTTGTAATCGAAAACATCATTGTAATATTCATATAATCACCATCTACTTTAATTAATAATACCATAATTTTATATATTTTTCTATATAAATTAAAAAGAAAATGGCATATTAATTAAACATACCATTTTTACTTAAAATAATAATTAATCTATTTTTAAACCTAATGTTAAAGGCTTAACATATTCTCCTTTTTCATTTAAAATATCACTTTTAATTTGATTATAATTTATTTTCATAGTCTTCATTGGAAGTTCAGGATAAATTACAATATCAAGAGGTTCGTAATATTCAATAAAGTGTTCTCTTATCATTTTTAAGATATCTTCTTTTATATATTCCCCATCACTTAAAGGAACGTCATCATGAAGCTCAATACAAATTACAGGCCTTTGATTACCATCTTGAGTTACCGCCCCAACAATAGCTCCTTTACCAACACCTCTAACAGCTTCAACAGCATCAAGTAATTTATCACAATCTATATTATAACCATTATAAGTTAAAATATTTTTATATCTAGCTTTCCATTTAGTTAAACCATCTTCTAAAGCAATTACTTTATCTCCTGAGCGAACCCATCTTACACCATCTTTATCTGTTACAAATGTTTTCGCAGTTTGTTCGGGGTTATGTAAATATTCGACCGCAAGAGGGGATAGTTCTTCATATTTAGAAGAAAGCCAAAGTTCTCCCTCGCATCCTGGTGCTACTTCTTCTAAAGTTGCAGGGTCTACAACTTTTTGTCTAATTATAGGCATAGGATAACCTAAGAACCCGGCATTATCATTTAAATCAACATGTGATGCTGCCGTGATTTCACTCATACCATAACCTTGAACTATTTTAACATCACTATTAAATACATTTTTAGCTTTTCCAGAATATAATCTTTGTTTATGCTCAAATAAAGGTGCTCCACCTGTAATAATATATTTTGCAAAACTTAAATCAGTATTATCATATTTTCTATCTGTAAATAATGGGTCTATCCAACCTGGTGCTCCTAACCAATAATCTGGACGATATTTTAAATAATATGGTACATTTTCCTCAGGTGTCCATGTTGGGTCTAAATCCATTCTAATACCATTACATAACCAACTGTGAATTACATTAATTAAACCAAAATCTACCCATGGTGCTGTTACATTAAATATTGTTTGTCCTCGCTCAAAATCTATACCACAGTTAGAAATATTCCATAATTGACTGTTCCAATTTTCATGATTATGAAGTATAGCTTTAGGTATTCCTGTTGAACCAGTTGTATGCGCTAAAGAAGCATATTGCCCAATTTCATAATTATTTAGTTTATTTATGTCAATCTGAGCTTTCTTTCCTGCAACAAACTTCCCCCAAGACATAAACATTTTATCATCAGGCGCTCTAAAAGGTTTAACTCCATTTTTAAAATCTAATACTTTTGAACCAATTTGTACTACTCTTGGTAAACTTTCCATAAAAGAAGAAGTAATAATCTTTTTAACTCCTAAATCACCATATACTTCTCTTGTACTATCAAACATCTTTTCTGGTGCAAAATAAAGTTTAGATGGCTCATTATTAAAATGATTAATTAAATCATCAGGCTTACTTCTAGGGTCTAATGGGTCAAATATAGCTCCTAGTAATAAACAAGCATAAACAGTATAAATAAACTCTGGTGTTGTAATTGAAGCATAAGTAACAATATCTCCTTTTTTAACTCCAAGTTCTTTTAAACTATTATAAGTTTTAAAAATATTTTTAAATAAGTCTCTATAAGTAATTTTAGTTATAGGTGGAACTTTATCAAGATTAGCAACATTAGTATCTGCTCTATAAGTAATAGCAACTTCATCTAAATGGTCTTTATTACATTCCCATAAAGCTTCCACTGCACTCATTTTTGCAAGTTCCTCAACTGTAAGTGTCATATTTCTTTTTTTCATTTTTTCCCTCCATAATATACATTAACTATATAATAATTTTTTAATTAAATCAATATTTTATTTTACTTCTTGTATCATATATGATACAATTATTGTGGTGATATAAAAATGAAGTATGACCCAGAACTAATTGACTATTCTTATACAGGAGAATTTTTAAATGAAAAATTTATTAAAGAATTTACTAGATTTCGCAAAGAAAACAATTTAACTCAAGACTTATTTGCTAAATTTTCTAATGTATCACGAGAAAAAATTGCTCGTATTGAAAATGGTAGCCATTCCCCAAGTGTTTTAAGTTTATTAAAAATATTAGGCCCAATAGGTTATACAATTAAAATAGAAAAAGTTTATAATTCTAATAAAAAATAATTCATTATAAAAAAGACACTTATTAAAGTATTAATAAGTGTACCAAATCTCTGAAAGAGAGGAGATTTGAAGAAATTAAAATTAAAACTTTTTTATAAAAGTTTTTCAATACTTCATTTTATTTCTTCTCTTTAAGAATACCATAAAATAGGAATTTATGCAAGTAAAAAAATACGATGACAAATAGTTCTTTATATAACATAGTAGACCAAATATTCATTGGGCATAGTTCTTTAGGTTATCTAGGTAACGCGGCAACTGGTATAGTATTTCCTATAACTATTATTGCCGTTGCTTTTGCTTGGTGTTTTGGTGATGGTGCCGCCGCTTATTTATCTTTATGTCAAGGAAGAAAAGATACTAAAAATGCTCCTATTGCAATAGGTAATAGTATTATAATAACATTTGTTATTAGTATTATTTTTCTTATCTTAGGCTTTATATTTAAAGACCAATTATTATATTTATTTGGTGCTAGTTCTAAGAGTATTAAACTTGCTCGAGATTATTATGAAATTATTTTAATGGCTATACCAGTTTATATGCTAGGTAATGGAATGAACGCGGTTATTAGGGCCGATGGCTCTCCCGGATTTTCAATGCTTACAACATCTATTGGTGCTATAATTAATATTATTTTAGACCCTATTTTTATCTTAGGCTTAAACTGGGGAATAAAAGGAGCAGCTTACGCGACAATTATAGGACAAATCGTATCTTTAATTGTTTCTATAATTTATTATACTAGAACAAAAACATTTAAATTATCTAAAAGTAGTTTTAAAATAAATTATCATATCTTTAAAAATGTTTTAAAACTTGGAGTATCTACATTTATTACCCAAATGAGTATTGTAATTATTTCTTTAGTATGTAATATAATGCTTGCTAAATATGGTGCTCAAAGTAAATATGGCGCTGATATTCCTATTGCCGTGATTGGAATAGTTATGAAAGTATTTTCCATTGTTATTAATATAATTGTTGGTATTATCTTAGGAGCTCAACCTATTCTTGGTTATAATTATGGTGCTAAAAATATTAAAAGAGTTAAAGAAACATTAAAAAAAGCTCTTACTATCTCTATTATAGTAGGTATTATAGCAACTATTATATTTGAACTTTGTCCATCACTTATTATAAGTATTTTTGGTTCTAATGATAAATTATATATTGATTTTGCTAAATTAACATTTAGATTATTCTTAATGTTAGTAACATTTACTTGTTTAATTAAATTAATATCTATTTTCTTTCAAGCAGTCGGAGAACCTTTAAAATCAACAATCGTATCACTTACTCGTGATATTATACTTTTTGTTCCTTTAGTTATTATATTACCTAAATATATGGGAATTAAAGGAGTATTAATCGCAGCTCCTATCGCGGACCTTTTAGGCATATTAGTTACTATCTTCTTACTTATTAAATTCTTTAAAAATATTAATGGAGAAGTTAAAACTCAAAATGAAGTATATTTAAAAAAGTCTACACCAGGAGTTATTATTACTATTTCCCGTACTCATGGAAGTCAAGGTAAAAAAATTGGGGAATTAATTGCTAAAAAATTAAATATTCCTTATTACTATAAAGAACTAACCGCTCTTGCTGCGAAAGAAAGTGGCTTAGATAAAGAATTTGTATCTTCTATTAATAAAACTCAAGATATCTTACATGATTTATACTTAACATCACAACCTGTTAAATACGCGATAGAAGCTCAAGAAAAAGTTATCAAAATGATTGCCGACGCTGGTTCTTGTGTTATTGTCGGTCGTGCCGCAGACTATATTTTAAGAGATTATCCAAATGTTATTCGCATATTTATCTCAGCACCTCTAGATTATAGAATTAATAATATTATGGAAATGTATAATGATAATAAAATAAATGCTAAGAAAAACATTGAAAAATCAGATAAAAATAGAAAAAGTTATTATGAAATGATATCAGGTAATACTTGGGGTGATTCTCTAAATTATGATTTATGTATATCATCAAAAATGTTACTACTCAGCCATAAATAACAGATAGAGTAAGTCTACTGTTATTTTTTTCATGCTAAAATTAGGCAAATAATG
>CANQTE010000042.1 GCA_947626695.1 uncultured Bacilli bacterium
TCTTTTTTCTAATTATAGAGTACCATATTATGAATGATTTTTCTATAGTTTCAATTTAACTAGCACAACACGTTAATATACTTAATTTAAGCGAGACACGATTAGTGCTTGCCAAAAAATTTACTGTTTTTTAATAAGCACCACTTACTTTAAGAGTTTGTGGTCTTTTTTTAAGAATATTTTTTTATTTAAAAATTAGGTAAACAAAAAAAATCTCAATTAAAAAGATTTACATTTATACAAAAATATACTATACTTAATTTAAGCGAGACACGATTAGTGCTTGCCAAAATTTTTTTTAGCTAACACCACTTACTTTAAGAGTTTGTGGTGTTTTAATATAGGAATATTTAATTAAAAATTATTTCAAGTATTATAATTATTATCAAAAGTAAATCTAATAAACTTATCTTTCGCATAATAATCGCCTCCTTTGTGAGGCAAGCACCACCAAGACCCCCTGTGTAAGGTATCTCGCGTATTAAGATTATCATAAAATTTAATATATGTCAAATAAATATGCCCTAGGGTGAAATTAAATAATATAATTATCTGAATTATTAAGGCAATATAGTAATGTAAAGCTAAAAAATAATTCTTTACATTTTTATGAAAATATAATATACTTAATTTAAGCGAGACACGTAATAGTGCTTGCCTAAATTTTATATTAAGCTTACACCACTTACTTTAAGAGTTTGTGGTCTTTTTTTGTTTTAAGAATATTTTTTATTTAAAAATTAAGCAAACAAAAAAATCTCAATTAAAAAGATTTACATTTATACAAAAATATAATATACTTAATTTAAGCGAGACACGATTAGTGCTTGCCAAAATTTTATTAGGTTAACACCACTTACTTTAAGAGTTTGTGGTGTTTTAATATAGGAATATTTAATTAAAAATTATTTCAAGTATTATAATTATTATCAAAAGTAAATCTAATAAACTTATCTTTCGCATAATAATCGCCTCTTTTGTGAGGCTTATCCCCTCCAAGACCCCCTGCGTAAGGTATCTCGCATATTAAGATTATCATAAAATTTAATATATGTCAAATATATATGCCACAGGAATGAAATAAGTTGTGCTAGGTCGTATAAAATTTTATAAATATAGTTTACATTTCAACTTTTTTTTAATAAAATATTAACTAGGAAAGGGTGTTTTTTGCATGAACCAAATAGGACAAAATCTAAAAAGAATAAGGTTGCTTAAGAGTTTATCTTTGAAAAAAGCTGGAGATTTATTACATATGTCTGCATCTGCAGTGCTTAAATATGAGAAAGGGCAAATTGTGCCTAATTCTGAAAAATTAATTCAATTTGCAAATGCTTATGATGTTAAAGTTTTAGAATTATTAAGAACGTTTGATACTCCTAAGATGAAATTTAATTCATTTAGGAAATTACAAAAATTAAAGGGGCAAAATTTAGATTTATTAAAAGAGATAATTCAAAATAAAGTTGCAGATTATTTGGAAGTAATTGAACTAAATAAATATGATAAAGTAAGTATTAAATTAAAAAATTATTTATGTAATACTATGGAAGATGCTGAAAAGTCTGCAAATAAGTTTAGAGAAGATTATAAATTATCTATTAATCAGCCTATCTCTGATTTAATAAATGTATTAGAAAATATAGGAATTTTAGTTATTCAAATAGATAATATAAATGATAAATTTAAAGGTTTTGATGGGCTTACAGAGATAGTTAATGATATTCCAATAATTGTATTATTGAAAGATACTGATGGAGCAAGACAAAGATTTTCTATTGCACATGAAATAGGTCATTTAGTTTTAAATATTAAAAATGAACAGTTAGATAAAGAAAAGATGTGTAATTTATTTGCGGGTGCATTATTAATGCCTAAAGAGGCTGTTATTAATGAATTTGGTAAGTATAGAGATGTAATTAGTTTCTATGAGTTAATGGCCTTTAAAAAAGAATATAAAGTTAGTATGGCTGCGATAGTATATAGATTAAAAGAACTTAATATAATATCTTCTTATTTATTTAAAAAAATAAATATATCTTTTAATCAAATGAGAATAAAAAAAGAAGAACCAATTATTATAGCTCCAGAGGAATCATATCATTTTAATAAACTTGTACATAAATTAGAAGTAAATAATATAATATCTTTAAATAAAGCTTGTGAATTATTAGGAGTTACTGTAAATGAATATAACAAGGAAGATAATAATAGCAGATACTAATATAATAACAGATTTAAATAATGCTGGTATTTTGGGAAAATTTGTTAATATAGATAATGTATATATAAGTGATATGGTTAAAAATGATGAAATAAATTCTAATACGGGAAATATAGATATAATTGATAAATTTAAAATTGTAAAAGCAACAGCAGAACAAATTATGGAGATATATCAGATTTTAGAAAATGTTAATGGTTTATCTCAGTATGATATAATAAATTATATAATTTCACGAGATAATAATGCAATTCTTGCAACAGGAGATAGTAAATTAAAAAAATTTTCAGAAAATAATGGAGTTGAGGTTATTAGAACTCTTAAAATAATTAGATTAATGTTTGAGAAAAAAATAATTACAAAAAAAGAAACAATACTAGCGCTTCAATTATTAAAAGATAACAAATGGACTAGAATACCAGAAGAAGATATTTTAAATTTTCTAAATGATTTGTATTAGATTTGATAGTAGAAAAATGCTTGAAAAATCTTTACTTTTATATGAAAATATAATATACTTAATTTAAGCGAGACACGTAATAGTGCTTGCCAAAGATTTTTTTTTGGTTAACACCACTTACTTTAAGAGTTTGTGGTGTTTTAATATAGGAATATTTAATTAAAAATTATTTCAAGTATTATAATTATTATCAAAAGTAAATCTAATAAACTTATCTTTCGCATAATAATCGCCTCCTTTGTGAGGCAAGCACCACCAAGACCCCCTGTGTAAGGTATCTCGCGTATTAAGATTATCATAAAATTTAATATATGTCAAATAAATATGCCCTAGGGTGAAATTAAAATTAAATAATATAATTATTTGAATTATTAAGGCAATATAGTAATGTAAAGCTAAAAAATAATTCTTTACTTTTATATGAAAATATACTATAATTAATTTAAGTGAGACACATAATAGTGCTTGCCAAAATGTTTTTTGGTTAACACCACTTACTTTAAGAGTTCGTGGTGCTTCTGATTTTAAAAATATTTTTTATTTAAAAATGATTAATAAAACTATTATTATTAATAAAGAGAAAATTAAAAAATCTTTCTTGTTCATAATAATCACTTTCATGGAGGCAAGCATCACTTACTTAAAAACTCTTGGTGTTTAAAATTTTAAGAGTAATTTTTTATTTGGAAATTATTAGTAAAACAATTATTATAAGTAAATTTGCTATTAATAGTTCAGTTATCACCTCTATATAGAAGGTAAATGTCACCAAGTGCTTTTAGTAAGGTGTCTCGCATAATAAGATTATAATAAGTCGAATAAACTTGAGGAAATATGCTCTATAGTGATATAAGCTTATTTTTATGCTCTTTGGTGTAAAAAAACTTTACTTTTATATGGAAATATACTATACTTAACTCAAGCGAGATGGCTTACCAAATTAGTTTAAATGTTAGTGATGTTTAAATCTCAAAAAAGGAATTGACGAGGTCAAATAATATAGTTATGAAAATAAAAATTAATAGGATTGTTATTAATGAAGCAGAATAATCTATTGAACATCACCACCCCCTGAAATATGCCATCTTGCTTATTTAGTTTATTATTTAGCATCACTTACTTTAAAAGTTTGTGGTGCTATTTATTTACTTTTTATTTGGCAAGTTATATAATATTCATGGAGGTTTAAAGAAAATATGAACGAAGAGATAATTAAGAATATAACTAAAGAATTAAATATTAAAGAATATCAAGTAATAAATACGCTTAAATTACTTGAAGATGGGTCTACTATTCCTTTTATTGCAAGATATAGAAAGGAAGCTACTGGGTCACTAGACGAAAATGAAATTAGTAAAATAAATGAAGTATATACTTATGAAGTTAATTTATTAAAAAGAAAAGAAGAAGTTATTAGATTAATAGAAGAAAAGGGGTTAATGAATGATACTTTAAAAAAATCGATACTAGATGCTAAAAAATTAATAGAAGTAGAAGATTTATACAGGCCATACAAAGAAAAGAAAGAAACAAAAGCAACGCTAGCAATAAAACTTGGCTTAGAGCCACTTGCTAAAGAGATTTTTAAAGAGAGTAATAATATTAAGTCTATTGCTCTTAAATTCGTTAATAAAGAGGTTAAAAATGCAGATTATGCGATAGAGCAAGCATTATATATAGTTGCAGAAAATATTAGTGATAATGCAAGTTTTAGAAAATATATTAGAGATAATTGTTTGAAGTTTGGTATTATTAAAAGTACAAAGAAAAAAAATAGTGAAGATATAAATAAAGTATATGAAATGTATTATGATTATAAAGAACAAATTAGAAATATTAAAGCTCATAGAATACTTGCTCTTAATCGGGGAGAAAAAGAAAATATTTTAAATGTTAAAATAGATAATAATATGGAATATATAGAAAATTTTTTAAAAAATAAATTAATACATAAACATAATGAGACAGAAGAGTTATTAATACTGGCAATAAATGATGCTTTAAAAAGATTAATTATGCCTAGTATAGAAAGAGAAGTTAGAAAAATTTTAAAAGAAAAAGCAGAAGATAGTGCGATAAAGAATTTTAGTGATAATTTACATAATATATTATTACAGCCCCCAATAAAAAATAAAACAGTATTAGGGTTTGACCCAGCATTTAGAACAGGGTGTAAGCTCGCCGTGATTAGTCCAACACTTAATTTACTACATATAGATGTAATATATCCTCATGAGCCTAAAAATGAAGTAATTTTAAGTAGAAATAAAGTATTAGAATTAATAGATAAATATAAGATAGATGTTATAGCAATAGGTAATGGTACAGCATCAAGAGAAAGTGAAAAATTTATAGTAGATACTATTAAATATTCTAAAAGAAAAGTAGAATATATAATAGTTAATGAAGCAGGAGCAAGTGTATATTCTGCAAGTAAGCTTGCCCAAGAAGAATTTCCTAAATTACATGTTGAAGAAAGAAGTGCAGTTTCTATTGCAAGACGTTTAATAGACCCTTTAAGTGAACTTGTAAAAATTGAACCTAAAAGTATAGGGGTAGGTATGTATCAACATGATGTTACACCTAAAAAATTAGATGAAGAACTTAATTTTGTAGTTTTAACTTGTGTTAATAGTGTGGGTGTAAATGTTAATACGGCATCAAGAGAACTTTTAAATTATATATCAGGTTTAAATAAAAAAATGATAGATAAATTATTAGAGTATAAAGAAAAAGTAGGGAAAATATTATCGAGAAAAGAATTAGAAAGTGTTTTTACACCTAAAGTATATGAACAAGCGATAGGGTTTTTAAGAATACCTGATGCAAAAAATATATTAGATAAAACTAATATACATCCAGAAAGTTATAATATTTCATATAAAATACTTGATATGTATAATTTAAAAGAAGAAGATATAGGAAAAGAAGAAGTTAAAAATATATTTAAAAATATAAATATAGAAGAACTTGCAAGTAAATTAAATAGTGATAAATATACAGTAGAAGATATTATAAATTCTTTTATAGCACCATATAGAGACCCAAGAGATACAATAAATCCTCCTATACTTAAAAGTGATATACTTACAATAGATGATTTAAAAGTAGGAATGGAACTTTCAGGTACAGTTAGAAATGTTATAGATTTTGGAGCATTTATAGATATTGGTTTACATGATGATGCACTTATACATATATCAGAAATAACAAATGAATATATTAAACATCCAAGTGAAGTATTACAAGTAGGAGATATAGTTACATGTTATGTTTTAGATATAAATAAAGAGAAAAATAGGGTATCTTTAACTCTTAAAAAATAGTTTTGTTTTACATATTTTTATAAAATGTGTAAAAAAGATAAAAAAAGACTTGCAATAAATGAAATTATTTGATATATTTTTTATAGTAAAGGAGGAAAAGAAAAAATATGGAAAGGAAAAATACAGTTTTACTCACGGTGATAGCGGTCGCTACTCTTCTTGTTGCGGTTGTAGGTGCTACTTTTGCGTACTTTACTGCCACAAATAGTTCTACAGGAAATGGAGAAGAAGCTACAGTTAATGCTGGTAGTGCGGATGAGATATCTTTAGCAATAACACCGGAAAGTATAAGCAATGGAACAATATATCCTGGTATGAAAATTGCAACTGGTGTAACTCTTAAGGCGACAACTACAGGAAGCGATACGTATACTGTTGCATTTGATATTAAAGCAAAAATAGACACTTCTGCATGGACGAGTTCAAAATCAAAACTAAAATATACTTTATATTCATCTGACACAGAAGTTTCTGAGCCTATAACTAGTGGAAGTTGCAAGAGAACTGAAGACACGACTACACAATCTGGGGAGACACGTATCAGTTATACAGGATGTACAGAAGATGTACAATTAGTAGCTGTCGGTAGTTCGCAAGAGGTCAATGCTGGTGGTTTAGAAGAAATAACTATTCAAAATGCAGAATTAAAAATTGATACTGGCGCAACTAAACATTATTATTTAGTTGTTGAGTATGTTAACGAAGCTGAAACTGACCAAACTGGAACTGATGCTGGTAAGGCATTAACTATTCAAATTACTGAAACTACTAATACAAAAGCTACACAAAAAACAGCTTAGTTAAAAATAATTAGTAACAAAAAGACTATCTAAGAAATTAGGTAGTTTTTAAATGCCCAGGAAAAAATTTTAAGAAAAAAGAAGTGAGATAAGAAGTCTTTAAGAAAATCTTAAATTATTTAAATATAAATTTTAATCTTTAATATATTTAAAGATTAGAAAAATATTCGTACTTTAAATAATTTGTAGTTTTAAGAATTTAATTTTTAAATCTTGAAATAGAAAATATAAATATATATAATGATATAATAAAAAATTAGGAAATAAAGATAAAAAAAGAATTGACAAGAAAAGATATGTTTATTATACTAAACAAATATAAATTTAGCAAAAACAAAATCGGTTTTCTTTTTTGCTAAATTTATATTTCTTCTTTTCATTTTCTCTTAATTTTATTTTTTAAATTTATTTTTTTGAATTTTATTTTTGAAGTTTAAATTTTGATTTTTATTTTAAGTTCTAAAATTAAAAATTAGATATTTTAAGTTTTAGTTTACTTTTGTTTTTTCTAACTCTTTTTATTCTTGTTTCTTTATTTTTTTTATTTTTATCGAGTTTTTATTCTAAAGTTTTTTTATATATTTTATTGTTAAATTAAAAAAAGAATTAGATTAAAAATCTAAAACTTTTAATTTCCAGACTTATTTCTAAATTTATTATTCTTTATATATAAGCTTTATTTTATTAAAGAAAAATTTATTTCTTTTATTTTAAAAAAAATTTCTTCTTTTCATTTATTTGGTTTTTAATTTAAGTTTAGTTCTTTTATCTTTTAAATTCTTAAATTTTTTCCCTGGGCATTTAAAAACTACCTAATTTCTTAGATAGTCTTTTTGTTACTAATTATTAAGCTCCTGCGTTTTGTTGAACTTTAACATCTGTTATACCAGTGATTGAAAGACTTATTTTTTTACCCATATCTGCATTTTGAGAAGCATTTGTATCTTTGTAATTAACTACTAAATAGTAATAAACATTTGTATCTTCAGATGTGTTAAAACTACTTGCAACAGATTTTGTAACATCCTTTATATCTACATCAGCATCGCTAGATGCCCCAACAGTTCCAGTTTCTACTTGAGTACCATAGTTGTTACCACTACTACACTTATATGAATAACGTGTCTCATTTGCATCACCAGCAGTACTCTCTACTGTACAAGTATCTGTTAATGTTGGCTCAACAATACTCCTATATAAAGTCCAAGTAAGCTCAGTTTTTGTTTGGTTAGTGACTTTAATACCCACATTATATGATAAAGTATAATCATTAGTGTCACCGTTCTTATTTACTGTTGCACTCACTCCAGCATACCCAAAACCGCCTGGATAGTTAAGATACGTTTCTGATTTGCTAGCAGTAGCTAAATTTAATGTAATATCTTTAACTGTCGCAGTAGTCGCATTTGCTGCATTACTATCTGTACCTTCTGAACTCGTAGTGGCAGTAAAGTACGCAAAAGTAGCACCTACAACCGCAACAAGAAGAGTAGCGACCGCTATCACCGTCGCGTAAAACTGTATTATTTTTTTAGTAGCCAGTTTTCTACATTTATCTAAAATTTGTTATAAACAAGCATCTAATAAATATTTGATATTTTCAAAATCTTCACTATTAGCTTTTTCAACATATTTTAATTTTCTAATTTCATAATCTATACTTCTAATATGTTCACATAAAACTGAGCCCTTAACTTTTTCAGAATTTTTTAAATTATAATGAGTAGGAAATTCTTTTTCGTTAGATGTCATAGGACATACTATAGCCATTTTAGTATTTTTATTAAAAATATCATTGGAAATTACTACTGCTGGTCTATAACCATTTTGTTCATGCCCTTTAGTAGGGTTAAAATCTATAAAAACAATATCACCTTGACTTGGAATATAACTTTTTACCATATTTCTTTTCCCTTTGCCTCATCCCAAACATATTCTTTTGCTAAATTGCTTCCTTTATAATTAGCAAATCTTTCTGCGAGAGATATTTTTTCACGTTTAGGCTTTGATATTATTATTTCATTTTTATTATACTCTAATTCCATTTTATCATTTGTTTTTAAATTTAAAGATTTTAATATACTACTTGGTATTCTAATGCCATCAGAATTACCCCATTTTTGAAGTCTTACCTCCATTTAACAACATCTCCAATCTATTTATAGTATATACAATGTTTATACATATGTCAATATATATTTTCATTATTATTATATATAATTTAATAAAACATTATACAGTATAGCGACCGCTACTTATGTAGTAGCCAGTCTACTACATTTATCTTTGTTATTCCCTCATAATCAGTTTCTAAGTCCATATCTAAAGTTAATAATATTTTTGGGTAATGGTCTTTAGTTTTTTGTAAAGATTTTAATTCTCTTTCTAGTACAGCATTATCTCTAACAGATAATGCTACTTGATAATATTTTAACCCATCTCTATTCTCGGCAACAAAATCAACTTCTAAATCGTCAACTTTTCCCACATAAACTTTATAACCTCTTCTAAGTAACTCTAAATAAACTATATTTTCTAATATATGACCCATATCACTATCAGATTTTTTACCTAACAAATAACTTCTTAACCCTGTATCTACTGCATAATATTTATAATCTCTAACTAATAAATTCTTTCCCTTAACATCAAATCTTTCTGCTTTATATATTAAGAAACTTTCTAAGAAAGCAGTAATATAATTTTCTACTGTATGATTGCTTGTTAGTTTTCCTTTACTAGATAAAGTATCACTTATTTTTTTAGTAGAAATCGGACTACCAATACTATCAAATATAAATTTAAGAATACTTTCTAATAATATTTTATCAGTAATATTATTTTTAGCCATTATATCTTTATATACTATAGTAGAAAATATTCCATCTAAATATTTATCTATATCATTATAATTACTTTTTAATATACTAATATTTCCAGGCATACCACCATTTTTCATATAATCTAAAAATAATTGTTGATAATTATTATTATCAAAAGCACTTACATATTCTTTAAATGATAATGGTAACATTTTAATTTCTATATATCTACCTGAAAGTAATGTTGCAAGTTCTCCAGATAATAAATAAGCATTAGAGCCTGTTATATAAACATCAACATTTTTCTTAATATATAAACTATCAACTGCTTTTTGAAATTTATCAACACTTTGAACTTCGTCTAAAAATACATAATATTTTTTATTTTTATCTTTAATAAAATTAATTATATAATTATATAATTCTTTATAACTTGGAAAATCATATTCTGCATCTTCTAAATTAATATGTATTATTTGTTCTTCTTTAATACCAATACTTTTTAAATAATTAATAAATAATTCAAACAAAGTAGATTTCCCACATCTTCTTATACCCGTTACTACTTTAATTAAATCTTTATCTTTAAAGTTCTTTAATTCTTCTAAATATTCTGGTCTTTCTATCATTTTTATCACCTAAATAAAGTATATAATAAAAAAAGAGTAAAGTCAAGTATTGGAAAAATATTTCCAATACTTAGTAAAATATAGAAGTTTTGGAAATAAGTATTCCTCAGGTATAGCGGTCGCTACTCTTCTTGTTGCGGTTGTAGGTGCTACTTTTGCGTACTTTACTGCCACAAATGAATCTACAGGAAGCGGAGGAAGTGAAGCCAATGTTCAAACTGCTGAGACTAGTGGTATTAGTTTAAGTATTGAGCCAGCAACTGCAACAAACCCAGATACATTGTATCCAGGCGGTTATTTAGTTTCTGCAGCCCAAGTTAAAGCTACAAAAGATGGAGATAAAGACTATACAGTTACTTATACTTTAAATTTTGAAGTTGATGCACATAATTTATCAGCAGATTCAAAAGTAAAATATTCTTTGTATCGTACTAAGAGTTTAGTAAGCAACCCTGTAACTGATTGTACATTAGAAACTAGTGAAAACGCTACTGAAGGTGGAAATAAAGTTCATATGACTAATTGTGCAGTAAGTGGAGACCTAGGAGCTGCTAAAGTAGCAGGAACTGAGATTATAGGTGGAACTGCTAAACAATCACTTACATGGAATGAGACCGAGGGTGTTTCTACTGACGATGAAACAGGTTATTATTACTATTTATTAGTAGAATTTGTTGATAATGAAGAAGCTCAAGATGATGACCAAGGAAAACAAATTACTGCTAAAATAACAAGTGCGTCTAGTGCTGTTGTAAAAGAAAAAACAGCCTAGTAATTAACAAAAGTTTCAACCAAAGACTATCTAAGAAATTAGGTAGTTTTTAAATGCCACGGGAAAAATTTTAAGAATTTAAAAAAGATAAAAGAGAAACTAAACTTGAATTAAAAAACAAATAAATGAAAAGAAGAAATTTTTTTTAAAATAAAGAGGTAAATTTTCCTTTAATAAAATAAAGATTATATATAAAGAATAATAAATTTAGAAATAAGTCTAGAAATTAAAAGTTTCAAATTTTTAATCTAATTTTTTAATTTAACAATATATATAATATATGATATATTAAAAAGTTTAGGAAATAAAGACAAAAAAGAATTGACAAGAAAAGGGATGTTTATTATACTAGACAAATATAAATTTAGCAAAAATAAAATCGTTTTTCTTTTTTGCTAAATTTATATTTCTTCTCCTCA
>CANQTE010000043.1 GCA_947626695.1 uncultured Bacilli bacterium
AAGTTTTGAGAGACAAAAGATAATTATATAGATAGTTATCTTTTTTCATTGTTTTTAAAAACTGTCCACGTATAAGTGGAAGTATAATGGATGGAGAAGCTGGTTTCTGTAATGATGCTGATGGCAGTTATTCTAGTAATTATTTTAAACCATATGACAGAATAGTAACTGATAAAATGCCAACATTTAAATGTAATACTAAAGATAACTTATTTACAACAAGTAGTAATACAAATGGAAATGAAAAATTAACATATCCAATCGGTTTAATTACTATTGATGAAGTAAGTTTTGCCGGAGGAATTTATGATATAAGTAATAATGGCTATTATTTATATACTGGTCTAAATTACTGGACAATGTCTCCGTCTCACTTTGATAGCGAAGGTTACGCGTACGTGATCTATGTGGAAAGCGATGGCGACCTCGAGGACCAAGCCTATTTGAGCAACTCGTTTGGTGTGCGCCCAGTAATAAATCTCAAGGCAGACACTCAATTTAAACCAGACGGAGACGGTAGTTCTACCAATCCCTATATCGTACAATAATATCATGCTTAAGTAGCTCTAATTCATACTTAAGCATAAATTTAGGTGATACTCTCACCTATTTTTTTTTACTAAATATATGTACACTTTATCTAAAAGAAAAAAATAACTATTGACCTCAGTATAATCATTAAGATATAATTATTACTGAGGTATTTATGAAAATTGTCTTAGGTTATATATTTACATATTTATATTTAATTTTAATTCTTATAGGAACTACTATATTAAGAACAAAATTTAACTATAAAGAAGAAACAACAAGAAAAATAATACATATTATGGTTGGCTTTTCTTGGTTTATAATGGTTTATTTTTTTAATACATCATTTCATTTAATAATACCACCATTAACTTTTATATTTATTAATTATTTATCTTATAAAAAAGATCTAATTAAGTCAATGGAAAGAAAAGAAAATAAATCTAAAGGAACTATATATTATGCCCTTAGTTTTACAATATTAGCACTTATAACATATCTTAAACCTGACTTTCTCCCCTACTATGGGATTGGAGTTTTAACCATGGCTTTAGGCGATGGTATTGCCCCATTTTTAACTTTTAATTTTAAATTAGAAATAGGAAATACTAAAAAGACTTTTACAGGTACATCAGGAGTATTTTTTCTAGCTTTAGGTATTGCTATATTATTTAATAGTTATTATGTTTTAAGTTATAGTGTAGGTAATATTTTAACTATTGCTTTATCTGCTTGTATTTTAGAACTTATTGGCTTTCACGGACTAGATAATTTAACTTTACCTTTAGGTCTTTCTCTAATCGCTTATCTATTATAGGAGGAACAAAATGCAAAATGTAATTATATCTCTTATTTTAAGTTTAGTTCTAGCATCATTTGCCTTCTTTAAAAAAGCACTAACTAATAATGCTCTTATTCTTGCATTTATCTTTGCTTTTTTAATCACTTATTTTGGAGGAATATCTTCCTTTTTAATGCTAACAACAGTTTTTTTAAGTACAGTAATCGCCGGCATTATAAAAAAAGAAAAAAGAAAAGAAATTACTAAAGATATTCATCAAAAAGGACATCAAAAAGACATTGGTTCTATTATTGCTAATGTAGCACCAGGAACTATTGCTCTTTTAATATATGGTTTTACTAAAAATGAAATATTTCTTGTTGTATATGCCTGCTTAATGGCCGAGGCAATCTCAGATAGTCTAGCATCTGATATAGGTATTTTATCAAAAAAAGCCCCTATTAATATTTTAACGTTTAAAAGAAGTAAACCAGGACTTTCAGGAAATATTAGTCTTTTAGGTATTTTTTCTTCTTTAATAGGTAGTTTATTAATCGCATTAATTTATTATCTGTTTAACTTAAATTTAATTAATGGAATTATCATTACTATATGTGGTTTTTTAGGTAATTTCATTGATTCTTATCTAGGTGCTGCACTTCAAGTTAAATATAAATGCTCTAAATGTGGAATTATAACTGAAAAAGAAGAACATTGTCAAACTAAAACTAAATACTATAAAGGCCTAAAAATATTTAATAATGATGTTGTAAATATTATAAGTAATATCTTATCTGGTATGTTAGGTCTTATATTATTAATTATAATTAAATAAAGGAGATAAATAAAAATGTATGAAATTGAAAAAAGTCATGTTATCGCAAGTATTTTAGATTGTAAAATAAGATTTTTTAATGAATATTTTGTTTCTTATGTAGAAGCAAATATTATCAAAAGAGCTATACAAGAAAGATTAGAGGAAAATAAATTAGATGCTTATACTTCAAGTATAGTAGACGAAAGATATTTTACTATACACCCTGTATATGCCCCAATATATTCTTTTGAAACAATTAAATACCATTATGAACATATTCCTGATAGTAAAATCGCCGAGATAGTTTGGGATGAAACATTTATTATTTCTAAGCTACAAGAAATATATCAAGAAAAACTGGAATATTTAAAAACTCTTATTAATGACCAAAAAAGAAAAAATAAATAATTTCTTTTCAAAATATTAAAATAGTGCTATAATACGCTTAAAAAGGAAGTGACTTTTTATGGATGATACTATATGTGCTATATCTACTGCTCAAGGTATTGGAGCTATCTCCATCATTCGGGTAAGTGGTAAGGACGCTATAAGTAAAGTTTCCAAGATTTTTGATGGTAAAAATCTTTCTGATGTCCCAACTCATACCATCCACTATGGTCATATCATAAAAGATAATGAAATAATAGATGAAGTATTAATATCAGTTATGAAAGCACCAAAAACTTATACTAAAGAAGATATTGTCGAAATTAATACTCATGGAGGCATATCAACAACTAAAAAAGTTTTAGAAATACTTCTTGAAAATGGTATTCGCAAAGCCGAACCTGGAGAATTTACCAAAAGAGCTTTTTTAAATGGCCGTATAGACTTATCAGAAGCAGAAGCTGTTGAAAATCTTATTAAATCAGAAACTGATTTAGAAAGAAAACTTGCTTTAAATCAAATGAGTGGTAAAGTATCAGAAAAAATTAAAAAAGTTCGCGATTTAATCATGGAACTTCTTGCAAACATAGAAGTAAATATTGATTTTCCTGAATATGAAGATGCTTTAGTTATTACTCTAAATAATTTGCCTATTAAATTAAATGAAATAAAACAAGAATTAACTAAACTTTTAAATGAAGCAAAAATTGGTAAATTAATTGAAAATGGCATTAAAGTTGCCATCGTGGGTCGTCCTAATGTAGGTAAAAGTAGTTTATTAAATGCCTTACTTGGTGAAAATAAAGCTATTGTAACAAATATCGCCGGTACTACTAGAGATATTATCGAGGGTGAATTAGACTTAAAAGGAATACGCCTAAAATTTATTGATACCGCGGGTATTAGAAAGACAACTGATATCGTCGAAAAATTAGGTGTTGATAAAACATTAAATGTTATTGAAAATTCTAATTTAATTATTCATGTTCTAAATAATAATGAAGAATTAACTAAAGAAGATAAAGATATTATGTCTAAAATAGAAAACCTAAACTATATAACTTTCATTAATAAAGATGATTTACCAACAAAAATAAATTATAACTCTAAAAATGTTATAAAAGGAAATACTAAATTAGCAAATGGACTAGATAGTCTTAAAAATAAAATAATAGAACTTTTTGAGTTAGAAAAGATTAGTACAAATAATTTAGAAATAGTATCTAGTGCGAGAATTATCGCGTTAATAAAAGAAGCTCTTGTATCAATAGATAATGCCCTTAATAATGTAAGTGAAAAAATACCTGTTGATATGATTTCTATTGACATTAAAAAGGCATGGGATTTACTAGGGGAAATAACAGGAGAAACTTATCAAGAAGAACTTCTAAACACTTTATTTAGTAAATTTTGTTTAGGTAAATAATACTGAAAGATTTGTAAACAAATAGCAAAATCTTTCACTACCACTGAAAGATTTTCTTGACAATATAAAAATCTTTCAGTATAATAAATTTAGGTGATATTTATGATTTATAGAGAACATTACATAAAAAAAATACGTGAATTTTATGATTCTGACTTAATAAAAATAATAACCGGTATAAGAAGATGTGGTAAATCTGTAATTTTAAATCAAATAAAAGAAGAAATAGAAAAAACTACCAATAATATTATTTATTTAAATTTTGAAGATAGAAAAGTACTCGCGACTATCCAAACTTGTGATGATTTAATATCTTATGTTGATAATAACAAAAAAGAAGGAAAATGTTATATATTTTTAGATGAAATACAAGTTTTAAATAATTGGCAGGAAGCTTGTAAAACACTTAGATTATATAATAATTCCCTATTTATAACAGGCTCTAATTCTAAACTTTTATCTAAAGAATTTACTAAAGAATTAAGTGGCCGTTATGTATCTTTTGTAATAAGACCATTTGTTTATGAAGAAATACAAGAATATTGTAAAGAATTAAATAAAACTTGTTCTATATCTGATTATTTAATTTGGGGAGGTTTTCCTAAAAGACTTGAATTTAACACAGAAGAAGCAATATTAACTTACTTAAATGATTTAGATAATACAATTGTTATTAATGATTTAATTAATCGTTATAAAATAAAAAAAGAAAATTTATTCCGTAGTTTTGCTAATTATATACTTCGTTCTAATAGTCGTATATTCTCGGCCAAATCTATTCATGATTATATTAAAAGTAAAAATGAAAGCTGTTCTATAAATACTATAATAAAATATCTTGATTATTTAGAAGAAGCATATATAATAGAAAAAGTAAAACAATATTCTAAAAAAACTAAAAGTGAATTATCTTATTATTTTAAAGTTTATAATATAGATGTTTCCCTAAATTCTATTAGATGTTTAGATAATCATTATGATTTAAGCCATAATTTAGAAAATATCGTGTATAATGAATTAATTTATAGAGGTTATAAATTAAATGTTTTTAATAATAATAATCTTGAAATAGACTTCTTAGCTATGAAAAATAATAAAAAATATTATATTCAAGTTACCTATACTCTAGCCCTTGAAAAAGCTTATGAAAGAGAATTTAAAGCTTTTAATAATTTAGATAATCAAGACCAAAAAATAATTATTAGTAATGACGATATTGACTATTCTACAAGTACAGTCCGTCATATTAAATTAAAAGATTTTCTTTTAATGGAAGATTTATAAATTAGAAAGTAGTTGATAAAAATGTATGATTTAATTGTTGTTGGAGGTGGCCATGCTGGTTGTGAAGCTTCTCATGCTGGAGCAATTCTTGGCTTAAAAACGGCCTTAGTAACATCAAATATAAAAAATATTGCCGATATGCCATGTAACCCTTCAATCGGAGGAACTGCTAAAGGTATAATAGTAAGAGAAATAGACGCTCTTGGAGGTCTAATGGGAATAATCGCAGATAAATCTCATTTCCAAATTAAAATGCTAAACAATGGTAAAGGCCCTGCTGTAAGAAGCTTAAGAGCGCAAGCTGATAAAATAACTTACCCTAAAAATATGTTAAAAGCTTTAAATGATACCCCAAATTTAACTATTATTACCGGTATGGTTGAAGATTTAATGATTGAAAATAATACTGTTAAAGGTATAATTTTATCTACTGGTGAAAAAATATCTTCTAAAGCAGTTATATTAACAACCGGAACTTATTTAAAAGGAAATATTTTAATTGGTTCTGAAAATACTCCCGGAGGCCCTCATGGTGAAGCAAGAAGCAATTATTTAAGTGATAATTTAAAAAAATATGGCCTAAGTATCGTAAGACTAAAAACAGGTACTCCCCCTCGTATAAAAAAAGATTCCATAGACTTTAGCAAAATGCAAGTAGAAAGAGGAGACGATAAATATTATACTTTCTCTTTTGATACAGAACCTTTATATAAAATAAATGACCAACAAAAATGTTATTTAATCTATACCAATGAAAATACTCATAATATAATTAAATCTAATTTAGATAAATCTGCTATGTATGGAGGTTATGTAACAGGAGTAGGCCCACGTTATTGCCCTTCTATTGAAGATAAAATAGTAAGATTTCATGATAAAGAAAGACATCAATTATTTTTAGAGCCAGAAAGCCTTTATTATGATGAATGGTATCTTCAAGGCTTTTCTACATCTATGCCAAGAGATATTCAAGAAAAAATGGTCCATTCTCTAAACGGCCTAGAAAATGCTTTAATAACTAAATATGCTTACGCTATTGAATATGACGCGATAGACCCTTTACAAATGAAACCTTCACTAGAAAATAAAATAATCGAAAATCTTTTCACAGCCGGGCAAATAAATGGTACTTCTGGCTATGAAGAAGCGGCTGCTCAAGGACTAATCGCCGGTATTAATGCTCATCATAAAATAAAAGGAATAGACCCATTAATATTAAAACGAAATGAAGCTTATATTGGTGTTTTAATTGATGATTTAGTAACTAAAGGAACAAAAGAACCATATCGTATGCTTACTTCTCGTGCTGAATTTAGACTTTTACTTCGTCATGATAATGCTGATATAAGATTAAGAGAAATAGGCTATAAACATGGAACTATTGATAAATTAAGATATGAAAAATTACAAGAAAAAATATCTAATATAAATAATATTAAAAATGTTTTACTAAATACTAACATCCACCTAAATAAAGAAACTAAAGATAAATTTATTAATGCTAATCTAGAAGTACCAACTAGAAGTATGTCTTTATATCTTTTATTAAAAAGACCTGAAATAACTATAGATTTTATTAAAAAATTTATTCCCCTAGATTATTCTCTTGATATATTAGAAGAAGTAGAAACAGAAATAAAATATGAAGGCTATATAGCTAAAGCTTATCAAGAAGTTGAAAAAATGTTAAAACTAGAAGAAAAATTAATTCCTGAAGATATAAATTATGAAGATGTCTTAAATCTTGCTAGTGAAGCTCGTCAAAAACTTGAAAAAATACGCCCAAAATCTATAGGTCAAGCTGCTCGTATAAGTGGAGTAAACCCTTCAGACTTATCTATTTTATCTGTTTATTTAAAAAAGAAATATCATAAATAAGAGGTTAAAATGAATATAAATAAATTTATAATAGAATTAGAAAAAATAAATATTTACCCTACTAATGAACAATTAGAAATGTTAAATATATATAAAAACTTACTTCAAGAATATAATCAAAAATTCAATTTAACTGCAATAATAGATGATAAAGATATTTATTTAAAACACTTTTATGATTCTCTAACTTTATCTAAAGCTATCGATTTAACTAAAGAATTAAAATTACTTGATATAGGAACCGGTGCGGGCTTTCCCGGCTTAGTTTTAAAAATATTTTTTCCAAGACTAAATGTTACTCTCTTAGATTCTAATCATAAAAAAATAGACTTTCTAAATACTGTTATTAATAAACTAAATCTAAAAAATATAACTTGTATTTTATCTCGCGCGGAAAATTTAGACGAAAACTTTAAAGAATATTTTGATATTATAACATCTCGTGCTGTTGCCCATATTCGCATTTTATCTGAGCTTGCCCTTCCCTATTTAAAAATAGATGGCTTATTTATTCCCATGAAAGGAAATTTACAAAATGAATTAATAGAAAGTAAAAGTACTCTAACTAAATTATCTAGTACTCTAATTAAAACTCTAGAATTTAAATTACCAGATAAAGTTAGTAATCGCACTCTTGTTATTATAAAGAAAAATGCTAAAACACCTAATATATACCCTAGAAATTATGATAAAATAGTAAAAAAACCTCTTTAATACTTAAAAATCTTGTACTAATTAAAAAATAATGCTATAATAAATAGCAAGAAAAAGGAATGATTATAATGTTAGAAACAATTTTATTAATAATATCTGTATTAATCATTGCGGTAGTTTTATTACAAAGCAATAAAGCAAACGATGGAGGACAAATATTATCAGGTGGTAATGAAGTATTATTTCAAAATATGAAAGAAAGAGGCTTTGAATTATTTATAAGCCGTCTTACATTTATATTAGGAATAGTATTCTTTATTATCTCTTTAATCTTATTTTTACAATAAGTTTTTTTTATTTCTCTTTTAAAAATCTTTTTAAAAGAAATGTCATAAAATAAGGAAATGTATAAAATTTACCATTAAATCCTATATTTTTATTACATAATTTAATTCCATATTTTATATCTTTAAATTTTTCACTTTCTATTAATTTATTTAATGATACTGTCGCATTATCATTTGCTTTTACTTCCACAGGTATTAATGAATTAGCATCCCTTATAAAGAAATCCATTTCTATCGTCCCCTTTTCATTTTTATAAAAATATAATTGATAACCAGCTTTAACTAACATATCTCCCACAATATTTTCATAAATAGCACCTTTATATGTATTAAAATTTTTATTTTTCCTTAAATCATCTTGTACTTCATCATCTAGGGACGCAATAAGCATTCCTGTATCTGCAAAATATAATCTATAATTATCAGGATTATAATTTCCTTTAAGAGGTAATGCACATTCTTCCATACAATATGATATATTTATAATACCAGCGTCTGATAACCAATCTGAAACTCCAACATATTCTCTATTTCTCGCTCCATCATGAATTTTAGATATTTGAAATTTTTTATTCTCGTTACCCAAAAAAGTTGATATTTTTCTATAAGCATTTAAAATTCTCGCTTTATCAAACCCTTCTGCATACTTTGCTATATCTTCTTCATAATCTTTTAAAATCTGTTCTTGCATAGTTAATATTCCACTGAAATTTTTATTTTGAATAAACTTAGCAACTATCGCTGGCATTCCCCCTAAAATCATATAATCTTTAAAATTACGCATCATAACATCAAATTGAGTAGTAGTTAAAGGCTTTACTTTGACCATACACTCATATAAATCCTCAATTTGCACGTCACTATACCCTTTAGCCCACAAAAACTCTTCAAAATCCATAGAATGCATAGTATAATCTTGCTTATTTCCCACACTATTGGACTCAATTTCTTTATAATTAATCCCCATCATAGAACCAGAACAAATAACATCATATCTTTTATCAAGATTAAATGCTTTTAAAGAAGTAGCACAATTAATACAATCTTGTAATTCGTCAAAAAAAATTAAAGTTTCATTTGGTACAAACTTAAAATCATTATTTATAATAGAAATATTATTAATAATTGTATCTACATCAAATCCATCATCAAATATAGTCTTATACTCTTTTTGTAATGCAAAATTAATTTCAACTACATACTTATAATTATTTTTAGCAAAGTTTTCTATCGCGTCTGTTTTTCCTATTTGTCTTGCTCCCTTTACAATAAGAGGCATTTTATCTTTAGACTTCTTCCATTCTATTAAAAAATCATCAACTTTTCTTCTTAATCTAGCCATCATTTTTCACCTATTTTAACTATATCACAAAATTCCGACCATTTCAAGATAATTTATCACAAAATTCCAGCCATTTTTAACTGTTTTATCACATTTTTCCAAATAAAAAGAAACTATTACTTAGCTTCTATATCAAAATCAATTATTCCAATCCCCATTTTTCTTTTCCTTATCTCTTTCTTTATCATACTTTCTATATTAATTAACCTTTTAATATTCCATTTTTTATTTATTATAATACCTAAAATCAAATGATAATAAGGCCCATTTTTAACTAATGTTATTTTATTTATATCTATATTCCTATATTTACTAAATATTTTTTCAATCTCTCCCTCTATTCTTTTATCTCTTATACTAACTCCAATTAATAACATAATATTTTGAAATATAATTTTTATCGCCTGTATTATAATTAATAATCCCATAATTAAACTACCAATCATATCTACAAAACTAATAAATTGACTTAATAAAATAACTAAAATAAGCATACTAGAAGAAAATACATCTAAATATGACTCTTTACTAGAAGTAATAAGTAAACTACTATTAATCTTTTTACCAGCTCTTAAAAGTACACTTGAACTAAATATCTTTAAACAAATAGCCATTAAAATAAAAATAATAACTATTAAATTAGGCTTTTGATAACTAATATTAAAACTCATAAATATAACTATAAACCCTACAATTAATATTAAAAAACCCATTAACATCTGCATTATATATTCAAAATTACCATACCCTAAAGGGTGTCTTTTATTAGGCCTTTTCTTCCCTATCTTAGCTCCTAATAAAGCAAGTAAATCTGTAATAAAATCACTAACAGTATAAAAACCATCTGCAATAAATGACATAAAAGAAAATACATTTCCTGCAATAATCTTAATTAAAGCTACGATTATATTAATAATAGCACTAAATATAATAGCTTTTTCCTCTACTTTTGCTTTCATAAACTCAAGTCCTTCCTCTATATTTTCTATATTAATTTTAACATATATTAAAAAGAAACTCTATAAAAAAATTATCAAATAAACAAAAACTAAATATACAAACACTAAAATATTTTTATTTTAAAATACTTTTAGGATAAGGTTTTCTTTCATCTGTTTGATAAAGTAAATAATCAATACTTGTATTATAATAATTAGCGAGTTTTTTTAATATATCTACAGGTATATTAGAATCTTCTGTTTCATAATGAGAATAACCTCTTTGACTAATATTAATAACTTTGGCTATATCTTTTTGCAATAAATCATTATCTTCTCTAATTTCTTTTAGTCTATTCATTTATATACACTCCCTATCTATAAAAATATTACCATAGACTTAAATAGGCTATTGACATATAGCCTAAATTAGTCTATAATATACATTAGAAAAATATAATATAATTGATATTTTTAGAAAGAAAGGTTAAAATGAAATTAGAAAAGTTAAGTAAGGGAAGATTATTTAAAACTAGTATTATAGTTTTAATAGTTATAAGTATATTTGGAGTTATATTTATAAATAAAAGTAAAGCTAAATATAGAGTAACTCAAAGTATACAAGTAGTAAGTGGTGAAGTTAAGTATAAAGCACCTGATTTAAACGTATTAGCACTTTATAAGCAAAAAACAGAGGGCAATACTAATGATAACAATTACGAAAGTATAACAGATGTACCAAGTGGGAACTATGTAATTAATGCAGATAAAAGTTACTGCACCATTGTGGGAAATGATACTAAACTTAAAAATAAAATGGCATATAGTAATGGAGAAATTAGTATAAACATAAATAAAAAAGGCACTAAGTGTTATGTTTATTTAGATATCAAAAATGGCATATCTGGAACAGAATTATTAG
>CANQTE010000044.1 GCA_947626695.1 uncultured Bacilli bacterium
TAAAAAAAGTACTAAATAATAGTACTCTAATTTTCTTCAAAACTTGCTAATAACTTAATTTGATAAGCTTTAGATGTTTGAATAACATATCCATATAAAGGAGATATTTCTTCTCTATCTTCTCTACTAAATTTTGATATTTTAAATAAACTTTGGTCAGTAATACCAGAACCAATATAAATACCTCTTGTTGTATCTGCTCCACTTTTAAACCAATCATCATAATTAAATCCTTTAATAACATCAGGGTTATCTATAATAACAAAGGAAACTAACCCAATTTGATTATCTTTTTGCATCATATTTTTAAGTTTATTCTTAGACTCTGTTGAAAGTTTATTCATAAACCCATAAATACCAAATATATATACCATATATTTTTTCTGAGTATTAATTATTTCGGTATTATAATTATTTTTTTCATAAACATCAAATACTTGGTCTATATATGTAGCCATACTATTTACTACTTCATCAAAATTATTAGTATATAACCTACCATCTAAATTATGATTATTTATATTTATTTCTGTTGTATTAACAAACATTATCTCATACTCTTTTGTATATATTACTTCGTTTATTAAAGCATTTACAAAAGTAACAGTATTTTCAAGTTCTAATGATGCGATTAAATTAATTGCATTTTTCTTAAAGTTATATTTTTCTATACCAAGGTCATTTTTATTAACTCCAACCACCATATTAGGTGTATTACTTACTTCTGAAATTATCGCATTATAATCAACAACTTTAGGAAGTACTGGAATTCTTTTTGCTCTATATTCTGTTTTTTCTCTAGCTAATGAACAAAAACTATTTAAATATTCATAAGAATCTTCTTCTTTAACATACGCGGTTTGAAATTCAAATACTCTATCTTTTTTAAATAAGCCACGCCCCTTATATTTAGTTGGTGCTTTCCCTCTTGCTCCACTTAAAATACTAGAATAATCAGAATCATCATTTTGTTGTAATACATATACAAGTGCTATATTTTGTTTAGTTTTAAAACGTACTGAATTATCACTTGTCGCTGTAATCATAAAATATATTCCATATTTATAAGCTTCTCTTAATATTCCATTTAAAGACTCTGCTAAATCATCATAATTTTCAATAAAAGACTCATAATTATTAATCATTATTACTATATTAGGAATATCTGTATTACTAGCAATATAACTTGCATAAGTACCACCAAAATTAGCAAACTTTTCTTTTCTTATATCTATTTCTTCATTAATCATTTTAAAGAAATTAACTATTTTATCTTCTTCACTAATAAATACTACATCACCAACATATGGTGATTTAGCAAATATTCTTAATGTTTCGGCCCCAAAATCTAAAATATAAAAGTTTACTTCTTCGGGAGCATAAGAAGTCATACAAGAATATATAAAACTAGTTAAAAAGTTTTCTTTACCAGAACCCGCAATACCATATATTATAGCATTCCCAAGTTTAGATAATGGTACTGTTAAAGCATATTGGTTTTGACTTTCTGGGTCATCATATTCTCCAATAATTGGGTCAATAACAAACTCTTTTCGTACAAAATTATATTTACTCTTTAAAGCATCAATATATATTTTTTCTGGTATTTTATCTAGCCATAACTTTCTTATTTTAATATTTTCTTTACTTGCAATATCACTTAAATATTTAACAACATTAGGTAATTCTTCTCCTAAAGATTTAACTGTTTCTACAACTTCTATATCTTTAGTAGTTGTAATAAAACCTATATTATTAATAGTATTTATTGATGTATCTACATCTTTTTTAAATGTTGTATTAGGATAGTATTGTCCTCCAGCCCAAGCTGATTGTCCCAAAGTAAATACTTCATCAAACCCTACTTGTAAATAAAACCGACCAGTTTTCTTTAAATAAGCTGCATCAGGCTTTTTTAATACTTCTTGGGAATCTCCTGTATCTTGAACCTTTAGACATACTCTAAATCTTGTATTAGACCATATTTGCGAATCTACTACTCCACCTGGCTTTTGAGTTGCAAGTATTAAATGAACCCCTAAAGAACGTCCCACACGTGCAACAGAAATTAATTTATCCATAAACTCTGGTTGTTGTTCTTTTAACTCGGCAAACTCATCACTTATAATAAATAAATGCGCGATAGGTTCCATATCTTTAAGACGTCCTTCTCGCCATAACTTTTGATATTTATAAATATCTATTGTACTTTCATTAGCAATATTTCTTGCTTCATTAAACTCTTTTTGTCTTCTTTTTACTTCACTTTCAATAGACGCTAAAGACCTATTAAGCTCATTACCATCTAAATTTGTTATAGTACCCGCTAAATGAGGTAATTGAAAGTTTGAATTACAAAACGCTCCTGCTAAACTACCACCTTTATAATCTATTAATATTACTTGTACTTCATAAGGGTGATAATTAACAGCTAAAGATAAAATATAAGTAATAATAAATTCTGATTTACCAGAACCAGTAGTACCCGCAACAAGTCCATGAGGCCCATGATATTTTTCATGTAAATCAAGTGTTATTACTTCTCCACTTTTACCTATCCCAATCGGAGCTTGTAAAGATAAAATTGGATTATTTTTCTTCCATCTATCTAAAGAATTTAATTGCTCTATCTTTCCTACTTGATACATCTCTAAAAATTGATAAGTATCCGGTAAAGAACCTTCTACTTCTGTTTTAATATCTATTGGTATATTAGCAAGTTCTCTTGCACAATTATATATTTCATCTATTGGTGAATAATCTATTTTAAATTTTTGTGTTTCTAAGTTAATAATACTACTATATATAGAACATTCATTTTTAGAAACACTTATAAAACTTTTACATTCATTAGGTAAAGCAGATACTTTATCAACAAGCATTATAATACTAAAACCATAATTTTCTTTACTTGCCATGATATTTTTAATAAAATCATAATTATCTATTGATTTAATCGCATCAGTTATCACAACATAATATGGAATAGGCTTACCAGAATTATTATTATTACTTGCTTTTCTTTCATTAAATATTTTTTCTAAAGTATATATTACTTCTCGGTAATCTTCATTAGAAGACCCAAAATATCTTAATGTATGGTCATTAGACCAACTATGAGGAAGTGTTTTAATATAATCCCAATCTTTTTCATTATCAATAGATGTAAAAGTAACAATTTTAAGTTCATCATAACTATAACTAGCCATCATTTGTAAAACCATTCTATCAATAAATTCTTTAGTCGTAATTGGGTCTCCCACTATACCACTTGTTTTATTTTCAAAAAATGAATAAGAAATCGGAACATCATTTAAAATTCTTTCTTTTTTCCCTAAACTATGTGCTATATCAAGTAAATTATCTTCAGTTAAAGTAAAATGTTCTTCTGGATATTTAATATCTATTTTCATTGGTAAATTACCTACTCCAACTGGTAAACTTAAAAAATCTTCATCTGTTATTCTTCTTTGCCATAATTTAACATTATGTCCTCTAATAATATTTTGACAATCTAAAACAGTAAAATTATTTTCTAATAAAGACTTTCTTTGAATTTCTAATCTTTCTTGTATTTCTTTTTCTTTTTTATCTATATATTTTCGATATAACTTTTGTCTTTTCTTTTCATACATTTTCGCACTAAATTTTTGATAAGCTTTAGTTAAAATAGGCCAAAGAAGTGAACTTGCAAGCATAGCTCCACACATAACAAGTGAAGTCATTGATGATGATAAATCTCTTTTTCCTGATGATATTTGTCCTAAAGTGGACATTAAAGTAACAACCGATGTCATAGCCATTGTAATCATTGGTCCAATAGTTAAAGCAGCCGGAGTTTTATCATCTTCTTTTTTAGTTGGTGGAACATCAATACTTAAATGAAAATCATCTAAAGTCTTATAAAAATGTGGTGCTCTATAAAAATAATTATCTTCATTATAAGAAGCATCAATAGTAAGCTCTGAATTATCTTCAACAAAATCATTAGGAACTTGTACAACATTAACAAAAGAAGCATTAAAAGCAAGCATATTTCCAGGATTATTAACTAAAAAATAATCTCTTCCATCTCTTCGCATTAATATCATTTTAAGTCCAAATATAAAAATTATATCACCATATTCTATTCTCTTACTACTAAGTATTCGCTTTTCATTTACAAACACTGAAGTATTTTTATCAGTTACACTTAAATAATAATATTTGTCTTTCTTCTCAATTAAAAAAGCTTTATGAGGTACTCCCCCTAATTTATAACAAACATCACAAGAAGAATCACTACCCACGACAACTTTTTTATCTACTCCAAGTTCTTTATAAGTTTCATCATATACAGGCGAACAATATAAATAATATTTCTCATTTTTATAATTATTCTTTAAAAGATAAAAATTATATTCTTTTAAAATAGTATATGGCACCATTATATCATTATTATCAACAATAAAAGCATCATGATTACTAATAATATTCCAACCATTTTCTGTTGCTTCAATATTAATTAAGTTAATCTTTCGTCCATTTTCAAAATCTGTTATCCAATGACTACCACTTATTTTATCTGGCAAAATAAAATTACTTAACTTATCTTTTTTTATTATCGTTAGTTGCATATCCTCACTTCCTTAATATAATATTAATTTTGACCCATTTTTTATAATACTTTCTTTAACAAACTGATTATCATCTATTTTATTTCCGGTTAATTTATCATATAAGTTTTTACAACCATCATTAACAAAAGTTCCTTCACTAGATTCTTCTACTACTTTAATTATTAAATTTTTGACTGTCCCAACTTTTTTAACAATCGGTATATATACATCTAATTCTTTCTCTATTAAAGGAACATAAACTATAACTAATAATTTATTTTTCATAAATCCTCACTTTAAAATTAAAAACTTAACTATTAAAAAGATAACTACAATTAAAACTAATATCCCTATAACTGTAAATATAATAACTTTTTTGTTATCTTTTTTTTCTTCTACTCTAACTTCTTCTACCTCAGGCACAACGGCGTTTAATAAGCTTAATTTAGCTCCACAATTCATACATACTTGGTCTCCTGGATTAGGAATAAACCCACATTTCTCACATTTCATCGTATCACCCTCTAGTATGATAATTATAACATGAAAAAGAATAAAATAAAATATCTAAACATTTAAAATTAATCAAAATAACAATTTAAGATCTGAATATTATTAGCATTCTTAATATACTTTATTATTTACTTTTTTTACTATTATGCTAAAATATTATTATAGGTGGTAATAATGAATATTAATTATGAACAAATACAAAAAAGCGTTAATGAATATGGCAAATATATTTTAACATGTATTAAAAATGAATTTGCCCCTTCTCTAACCAAAGAACAACTACAAAATATAGAAAAATTATTAAATACCGAATTTATAATAATTGAAAAACCAACAGAAGATAATATAGAATTTTTTAGTAAACAAGCAGGAATAACAAACCCTAATGATTATGACGCAATATATATACCTTCTGCTCATGGTGGAAGAACAAAAAACGATAATAAAATCCATATTTACCCATTTACAAAATCTTTTAGTGATTGTAAAAGTAATGAAGAAATAATTAAATCATGCCTAGATAGTATTATAGTTCATGAAATATTTCATTATTTTATAAGACCCAACTTATCTCTAGAAAATGAAACAATAAAAGATGAATTTGGTCATTTTATTACTGAAGGTCTAGTTGAATATTATGCTTTAGAATTTTCTAAAAAACATAGATTAGGCACTCCTAAATCTAATTATAATAAAAATGTCGAATTTGTAAAACAATTAATTGCTTCTCTTCCAAGTAATTTAAATAAAACTCAAATTGATAATATAATATTCACTTATAATCAAGATGAATTTTTAAGTATTGCTAAAAATGGTCAATTAATGTATGAAGAATATGTTGCTAATGCTGAATTTATTAAAATTATTAGCTCACTAATTACAGATATATGTTTATATATGGGCATAAATAAAGATGATAAAAAATTAAAAGGTATAATAAATCATTATAAAAAACTTGATAATATTGATACAATTTATGAAGATTTAAATAAAACTATTGAAATGATTTTTAAAGATAATATAGAAAAGAGAGATAAATATATGTTTAAATTAAAAACTATTATATCTGATAGAAAATTAAAAAAAGAAATGCTAAGATATAGCAATATGATGAAAACATTTTTACCCATTGAAAAACAACTTAAAAAATTAAAACATCAAGGTAAAAGTATTAAAGAAATAAGAGAAATTCTAGGAAGTGATAGTTATATATTAGACTATGTCCCTGATGTTTTATATCATGGAAGTACAGAAAGTTTAGATATTATTAATTCTAATGAAAGCACTCAAAAAGGAAGCTATGTTTACGCAACTGATAATCCAATCCATGCCCTATTCTTTTCTATATTTCGAAATTCAAGTATTGCACGAGCTCATATTGAAGAATATATAGATGAATTTGGAAATTATAAAGTTAAATATCATATTGATGAAAGAGTTAAAAATGCTCTAAAAGATATTATAACTGATAGAAATATAACAATCCATGTTTGTAATGGCACTCAATTTTTTAAACCAGAGGGAGAGCAATATATAAGTAGAGAATGGATTTCTAAAGATGGTCAAAGTATTGTTCCTATAGATAAAATACAAGTTAATATTAAACATTTTTTTGAAACGTTAGAAAAAGATGGATTAGTAGAATATGATAGATATGATAAATCAAAAGATTGGGAAACAGTTATTGATTTACTCAGTCAAAATTACCCCTTTGGCTTAGGAACAGAAAAAGGCAAAAATATTAAAGATTTTGATTTAATGTATGACGAACTTATTAAAACTAATTTCCCTGAACAGTTTGAATTTTCTCTCCAATTTCGGAAATTTATAAAAAAAGTAATGGCCCAAGATTATAAATTAGATAATAGTAACATACCATTAGAAGAAGAAAATAATTATAAATTAAAGTATATAAAAAATATTGCTAATAGTTTTCTAATAGCCAAAAAAGATGAAAGTGGTAAAATAATATGGACTGCAGATATAAAAAAAATTAATGCTTTTTTAAATAATAATGAAATATTAGAAGAACAAAGCGGAAGAAAACTTTAATAGAAGATTTTTATAAAGATTATAAAACTACGACCTTGTTTAAAAAAGTATTATATTTCGACATATTTTAGAACTTGTATCAAAATGTCGAGTAAAATTAAATAAAATACCCGACAAAATGTAAAACTTTTTTCTTTAATGTATAAATAAACCTCTTTTTACTCATAAATAAAGAAAGAGGTGTTTTATATGGCAAGATATAAAGTAGATATTACAGGTATTAATACTAATGAATTACAAGTTTTAACAAGTGATGAAACTCTTAAATTATTTAGAGAATATCATGATGGAGATAAGAGTGCTAAAGAAAAATTAATAAATGGTAATTTAAAGTTAGTTTTAAGTATTTTAAGAAGTTTTAATAAAGGTAATTATAATATGGACGATTTATTCCAAGTTGGAGTAATTGGTTTAATTAAAGCAATAGATAATTTTGATTTGTCTTATAATTTAAAGTTATCTACTTATGCTGTACCTTTAATACTTGGAGAAATTAAAAGATATATTAGAGATAATACAAGTATAAGAGTTAGTAGAAGTATTAAAGATTTAGCGTATTCAATTATAAATTTTAAAGAAAGTTATTTTAATAAATATGGAATAGAACCCTCTAATGAGATAATTAGTAAAGAATTAGATATTCCAGAATATAAAATAGCACATGCTTTAGATGCTTTAAAAGAACCTATGAGTATATATGAGCCTATTTATAATGATGGAGGAGATACTATTTATTTGATGGACCAACTTGCAGATAAAAAAGAGTTAAATAATGATAGAGATATGCTTATTTCTTTACATAAAGCTTTAAATAAAATAAAAACGCGAGAAAAAGAAGTTTTAATGGATAGATATATGCTTGGAAAAACCCAGATGGAAATAGCGGACGCTTTAAATATTAGTCAAGCTCAAGTATCAAGAATTGAAAAAAGTGCTATATTAAGTTTGAAAAGATTAATTAAATAATTAGCATAAATTAAGTTATCATTCCTTACTGATATTTTATATAAGTGTTTTTATAAAATTTATAATTGAAGAGGATTAAAATCTATTTTTAAAAATACTTCTTTTTCTAATGCAAAAATATTATCTAATTCTTTTATTACTTGTTTTATATTTTCTTCTAATCTATATTTAATAGTAATATTAAAATGATAGATATTCTTTAACTTAAAATTTAAAGCTGTTGATGGTCCTAAAATAATACAAGATTTATTTAAATTTGCTTTTAAATAATTATATACTTTTAAAGCATTAATACTTGCATTATTATAATCTTTACTACATACTTTTATATTAACTAAATAATAATAAGGAGGATATTTTAATATTTTTCTTATTTGCATTTCTTCTTGATAAAATTTTAAATAATTATTTAAAGAAACATTAATAATAGTTTTATTATCAGGATTAAATGTTTGAATAATAACTTTCCCTTTTTGAGTACTTCTTCCCGCCCGTCCTGATGCTTGATGTAAAAGAGCAAATGTTCTCTCCCCACTTCTAAAATCAGGTATATTTAAGGTAGTATCAGCATTAATTATTCCTACTAAAGTACAATTTGGAAAATCAAGACCTTTACTAATCATCTGTGTTCCAATTAAAATATCATATTCATGTCTTTTAAAAGAGCTAATAATTTTTTCATGAGCCCCTTTTTTACTTGTTGTATCAGAATCCATTCGAATAACAGAAGCTAAAGGATATTTCTCTTTAATAATATTCTCTAATTTTTCTGTTCCAAATCCTAAATAATTTAAGCCAGCTTCCCCACATTTAGGACATATATCATCTTTTATTTTAGTATATCCACAGTAATGACATCTAAGAGTATTTGACGATTTATGATATGTTAAAGATATTTCACAAAAAGGACATTTATAAGTAAAACCACAGTTACTACAAGTAATAACCGTTGAATAACCCCTTCTATTTAAAAGTAATATTATTTGTTCTTTCTTATTTAGTTTTTCTCTTATACTTTTATCTAACTCTTCACTTATAATAAAATTTCTTTTCTTTAATTCTTCTTTCATATCGACAATTATATTTGTAGGTAAAACTCCATTATTAACTCTTTTTTTTAAAACAAGTAAAGTATATACTCCCTTAAGGGCTCTTGCCATAGATTCTAAACTAGGTGTTGCACTACCTAAAACTAAAGGACAATTATGAGTTTGACTTCGCTTTTTAGCAACATCTAAGGCATGATATCTAGGACTTGTCTCTTGTTTATAAGTATCACTATGTTCTTCATCAATAATAATTATCCCAATATTTTCTAAGGGTGCAAAAACAGCACTTCTTGTTCCAATAACTATTTTTACTTCCCCTCGTAATATTTTAACATACTCATCATACTTTTCACTGTTAGATAATCCTGAATGTAATATTGCAACATCATTTCCAAAATAATCATAAAAAATATTTACAATTTGTTCAGTTAAACTTATTTCTGGAACTAATAATAAAGCGGTTTTCTCAAGAGAAATAACTTTTTTAATTAAATTAATATATATTAAAGTCTTTCCACTTCCTGTAACCCCAAAAATAAGAAAAACATCATTTGTATCTAATTTATTAACTATTCTTTTATATACTTCGGCTTGCTCTTTAGTTAATATTTTTTCTTCTACATTCTTTTTCTCTCTATTTAATCTATATACTTTTTCTAGAGTTATTTTTACTAAATTTAAACTTTCTAATTCTCTTATACAAGTACTATCAAACTGGGATTTTAATACTTTTTCTTCTTCTAATAATCTTTCTAATATCTCTCTTTTTTTTCCCTTATGTGTTTTTAAATACTTTAAAATATTTTCATTATCTTTATTTAAAGTCACATATTTAATATATTTATTAAAACTTCTTTTTTGATTTTTAATTTTTAAGGCACTAGGTAACATAACTTGATAAGATGTAATTAAATTACATAAAGTAGTTTCTTTTAAAAATTTTCCTAAATCTAATAATTCTTGATTTAAAATTAAAAATTCATCTTCTATTCTAACTATTTCTTTTAATTCATAAGAATCACTATAAGTATCAAATATTTTAAGAACTATTCCATGAACTAATCTATTTCCAAAAGGTACTAATACTTTCATACCAATTTTCAGTTTTTCTATTAAATAATCAGGAATTATATATGTAAAAGTTTTATCTAAAGTTTTAATCGGATATTCAATAAGGCAACTTGCATACATATATATTCCTCCCTTCATAGTATTTATAAGTATTTTAACATAATAACACAAAATAAAAAAGAGACTAATCTCTTTTATGAAACTTTTTTTAAATTCTACCTTTAATTTAAAGATTAAAATTAAAAGTAATGAATTTCTAATAAAATTTGATAATCATATAATAAATTTAGAAACTTATTCTAGATTTGATAAGAATTCTTTTGATAAATCTATGTATTTATGAGAATATTTTCTACTCAATTGGACCGTGGAAATACAGATTATCAAAACCTAGAAAGTGTAACTCAAATAAACATTGTATAGACGATTTAAATAGTAAATTATTATCAAATTCAAGAATTTTTATCTTTAATTAACATAAATTTTCCTCCCTTCTGTATACATAATACCATAAAAAAAGTGCAAAATTTGTCGTTCTATGGAACCAATCGTTATTTTTGAAAAAAATTTTACTCAACACTAGATAAAAGAGTACCAAAAAACTAAAAAAAGCCAAGATTTCTCTCAAACTTAGATTTAAAATATATAGTTTGGATTATATTATAGAAAAAGTTGATAATGTAGTAGTGATCTATTCAGAATTATATTCTAATCAAAAATCAACTTATGATAATATTGACTTAGTTTTTACGGATTTTTTGATATATAATGAAAATATAAAAGATAATGATTCAAGAATTATTGATGT
>CANQTE010000045.1 GCA_947626695.1 uncultured Bacilli bacterium
AAAACTGCTAAAAATATGTTAAAATTTAATATGTCTAAAGAAGATATAGCTAAAATAACAGGATTATCAATGGAAGAAATTAAAAGTTTAGCTTAAATATTAATTATTAAAACAGGTATTAAAACTATCTGTTTTTCTTTAATTTTACCAAAAAATACTTTCATTAGAAATTCTAGAACTGAAACTACATAATTACAATTATCGATAATAAGATTATAAGTACAACTTTAATCTTTTACATCTTGAATTTTATATTTAATTCTTAAATTTACACCATTTTGATATTCATTTACAATATCTCTTAATTCATTACATAATTTCAAACCATCTTTAGCACAAGCTTCCATATTTACGTACTCTTTATCAGATTTTACTTTCAACAATCTGTGAATTATCTTGTTACGAATATCACACCATTTCTCCATTTTACTAAAATTACTTCTGACTTTACTAAAATTTACATTATTACATAATTTACCTTTTAAGTCATTAAAATAATCTTCATGTTTTTTAATATCACAATTGATAATAATATTATTATCAGCAAACTCTAAAAAAGCAAGAATATATTTTCTCTTTGAAGATATATTTTTTATATTAAATTTATATGTCTCTTTTAAATGCCAAATTTCTTTATATTCTTTTTTAAATTTTTTAGTAACATCACCTTTATTATTAATACAACCAGATAAATATAAAAATTTATATAATTCGCTTTCTAAAATAGCATAAATTATACAAATTGCTTCAATATAAAAACCATTATTTATAGCAGTATCATATTTTTTTAAATATTCTTCATATAATTTTTCATTACCGCTCATAAAACACCACCATTTTTATTATATAATAATTTAAATTTTTTTAAAAGGCACTATATTAAAAACTATCAATGTCAAAATATGTTTAACGAATTTGATACTATAAAAGTTAAGATAAAAATTAACTTTATGATAAATATCCACAAAATGAAATAATTTTTGTAAACCTTTGTCCTTAAATGTTCTATGCTTAAAATTTTATAAATACTCTAATAAAAAAAGAACATTTAAACTGGTGTCCTTCAAGTTTATCAAATATTTTTAAAATCAGGGGGTTTTGGTATATGATAACTCTTATGTGTGAAGTAACTCTATCTATAATATATTGATAGACAACACCAGTGGTAAAAATAATCCTTACCTTAAATGTTCAAACTCATACTATCATATAATTTAATTTTGGTAAATAACTTTTTTAAACTTTTTTAAAATTTATAAATAAAAAGGCATTTATCTAAAAAGATAAACACCAAATACGAAAACTACGTAGGCATTTGTTTTCCAAAATGTCTACACCATGATATTAGCATAAAATTAATATGAAGTAAATATTTTTTTAAAAATTTTATCTAAATTTTAGAGATTTTTTATTTATATAATAGGAAAGTCATACTTAATTTTTAAAGTTTCAATATAACGAACTGCTATTGAAAAAATAAAATAGTCTAAAGAAAAAATATTAAAAGCCAAAAAATGTTTGACAATACCTATGTTCGTGTGATACAATGATATTATCAAGGAGGTAATTGTTATGTTATTGAAAGATAAAGTCGCATTAGTTACAGGAGGAGGCCAAGGAATTGGCGAAGCTGTCTGTAAATGTTATGCTAAAGAGGGAGCTAAAGTTGTCGTAGTTGATATAAATTATGATAATGCCACCGAAGTTGCCGAAAGCATCAAAAAAGAAGGGGGAGAAGCAACACCATTTTATGCCGACGTTACCAAAGAAGAAGATGTCAAAAAAATGGTTGAATTTACTGTAAACACTTATGGAAAATTAGACTGTGCATGTAATAATGCTGGTAAATCTAGTGCCACGATTAATTTAGTTGATACACCAGTAGAAAATTTTAATGAAGTAATAGACTTAGATGTAAGAGGAGTTTTCTTTTGTTGCAAAGAAGAAATCAAAGCTATGCACGAAAATGGAAGTGGGGCAATAGTTAATATTTCATCCACATCAGGTTTACTTGGAAATCCTGGAATTGTTCCATATAATACCAGTAAACATGCTGTTTTAGGCTTAACTAAATCAGTTGCTTTAGAAGAATGTAAAAATAATATTCGCATAAATGCTGTAGCCCCAGGAGTTACAGAAACACCACTTATTAAAAATGTCCGTGATAATGACCCTAAAACTTATGAACTATTTTGTACCCAAATTCCTTTAGGAAGGCTTGCAAACCCTGAAGAAATAGGAAATGTCGTAGTCTTTTTATCAAGCGATATGTCTAGTTATATGGTTGGTTCTACTGTCATCGTGGATGGTGGAGTTACAATCGAGTAAAAAATCATAATTTATGATTTTTTATTTTACTGTTTTACTTGTTAAATTGTTATTATTTAGGTATAATTATTAAGAGATGAAACATATATGAAAAAAAATAATAATAAAGATAGAATAAATATACTCATTTTAATAAGCTTATTTTTAATAATGGTTTTATTTTTAACTAAGTTTAAATTTTTATATGGTTCTGTTTTAGACTGGGAAACCCAACATTGGACTTTTGCCGAATATTTTAGAATACTCTTTTATAAAACTCATAATTTATTCCCATCTTTTGCCTTTAATATTGGGGCAGGTGAAAACATCTATAATTTTTCTTACTATGGCCTCTTAAATCCAATAGTTTTAATATCTTATCTTTTACCATTCATAAAAATGGTAGATTATATTATGCTTACTAGTATTCTAAGTATTATCGCGAGTATTATCTTATTTTATAAATGGCTTAAAAATAATAACAATTCTTCTTTTCTGTGTTTTATAGGAACACTTTTATTACTTGTAAGTGGACCTCTTATATTTCATAGTCATAGACATATTATGTTTGTAAATTATATGCCATTTTTAATATTAGGTTTAATGAGTATTGATAAATATTTTAAAGAAAAAATTAGATACCCTTTAATAATAAGTGTTTTTCTAATTATTATGACAAGTTATTATTATAGTATTCCCAGTTTAATAGTCTTAGTTATCTATGGTATATATGTTTATGTTAGAGATAATTTAGTTACTATTAAAGGCTTTTTTACCGATGGTTTTAAGTTTTTAATGCCCATCATAACAGGAATACTTCTTGCTAGTGTCATTTTACTTCCTACACTATATACTTTATTTATTGGGAGAAGTAGTAACACAGTTAGTATAGAAATCAAAGAATTATTACTACCTAGTATAAATTTAAATTATATGCTATATGGAAGCTACTCTATGGGGCTTACCGCGATAAGTGTTTTAAGTATTATATATGGCTTTATCTCTAAGAAAAAAGAAAATATCTTTGCCTCTAGTATTATTAGTATATTTATCTTATTTCCTATATTTGGTTATATCTTAAATGGCTTTTTATATATAAATGCTAAAGTATTTATTCCCTTTATACCTTTAATAGTTTTCATGATATGTATCTTTCTAAATGATTTATTTAAAAATAAAATAGATATTAAAAAATTAATAATTATAACTGTTATTTTAAGTATTTGTGCTTATCTTTTTGGGTACAAAACAACTAATTATTATATTGATATAAGTATTACTCTTTTAATGCTTATATGGTATTATTTTAAAAAATTTAAATGGGGTTTAATAATAAGTACAACCCTTACAGGTATAATTGTTATGATAAGTTTAAATGTTGGAGATACTTTAATGAGTATTAAAGATTATAATTATATATTTAATAAAGATATAGATAAATTATATGAAAGTATAAATAATAAAAATATATATAGGTCTAGCAATTTAGTTGATTCTTTAGTTACTTCCAATAAAACTTATGATAATTATTATGGTACATCTACTTATAGTTCTGGTTATAATTCTTATTATAAAGATTTTTATACCAATATTTTTGCTAATCCTATAAGTCATAGAAATCATATGATATTAGGCCAAATAGATAACCCTTTATGGAATACATATATGGGAATAAAGTATATTGTTAATGATAAAAAAATGAATGAATATAAAGAGTATGATACTAAAGGTAATTATACTTTATATGAAAATGAATTAGTCTATCCTTTAGGTTATGCAAGAAAAGAGATAATGAGTAAAAAAGAATATGAGAGTTTAGACTACCCCATAAATATTGAAGCATTATTTAAATATACTATTGTAGATAAGAATATAGAAAATACTAATTTTAAAGGAACTGCCAAAGAATATAACATTGACTTAAGTAATATAGATATAGATTATAAATTAAAGAATAATCACTATATATTTAAATTAAATAATTCTAAAAATATTAAAATAGCATTAGATAAAAAGTTAGATAATCAAGTTTTATTAATTAGATTTAATATGAATTATGAAGAAACATGCAAAAATGGAGATACTACAATTACTATAAATGGAGTTAAAAATACTCTTACTTGTCGCAGTTGGAAATATAAAAATAATAATAATACATTTGATTATGTGCTATATAATCCTACTAGTTTAGATATTGAATTAAGTAAAGGAAAATTTGATATAAGCGATATAAAAACTTTTATATTAGATTATGATACAATAAGTAATGAAATACCAAATTTAGATGTTTTTATGTTTAATAAAGATAAAACAATCGGTGATACTATCACAGGTAATATAACTGTTAAGAATAATTCTTATTTTAGTTTATCTATTCCTTATGATAAAGGTTTTAAAATATTTGTTGATAATAAAGAAATTAATTATGAACTTGTAAATACATCATTTATTGGTTTTCCAATTAATAAAGGTAAACATAATATTAAAATAGTTTATAAGTCTCCTTTAAAAGATATTTCTTTAATGTTATCTATCGGGGGTTTAATAATTTTAATAATATATATAGTATTAGATAAGAGAGGTAAAAATGAAAGAATTAATTAGTATAGTTGTACCGTGTTTCAATGAAGAAGAAGCACTTACATATTTTTATGAAGAAATAAATAAAATAAGAGAACAATTAAAAGAAGTAAATTTTGAATATTTATTTGTTGACGATGGCTCTAAAGATAAAACTTTAGATAAACTGCGAGCTTTAAATAAAAAAGATAAAAGAGTAAGATATATATCTTTTTCGAGAAATTTTGGAAAAGAAGCTGCCATGTATGCTGGACTTGAAAACGCTAAGGGTGATTATGTTGCTATAATGGATGCCGACCTACAAGACCCACCTAGCTTACTACCCGAAATGTATAATTATCTAAAAAATGAAGATTATGATGTCGTTGCAACAAGAAGGGTTACAAGAAAAGGAGAACCTGTCATTAGAAGCTTTTTTGCTCGTATGTTTTATAAAATAATTAATAAAATGAGTAAAGTCGAAATGGTTGATGGAGCAAGAGATTATCGTTTAATGAAAAGAAAAGTCGTCAATGCCATAATTAATTTAAAAGAATATAATAGATACTCTAAAGGTTTATTTAGCTTTGTTGGTTTTAATACCAAATGGTTAGAATATGAAAATATAAAACGTGTTGCCGGGGAAACTAAATGGAGCTTTTGGAAACTATTTTTATATGCTTTAGATGGTATTACTGCTTTTTCTGTAGTTCCACTTGCTATATCTAGTATTATGGGTTTACTATTTTGCTTAATCGCGTTTATTATGATTATTGTTATTATTTGTAAAACTCTCATTTGGGGAGACCCTGTAAGTGGTTGGCCATCTTTAGTATGTATTATATTTTTAGTAAGTGGTGTTCAATTATTTTGTATAGGAATATTAAGTGGTTATTTATCAAAAACTTATTTAGAAACAAAAAATAGGCCAATATATATAATTAAAGAAACAGAATTAGAAAGATAAGGTAAATTATGAAAGATTTAAAAAGAATGCTAACATATAATATTAAAACATTAATTAGTTTTGAATTTCTCTATAAAGTTTTAAGTAGTTTAATATTTATGCCTTTATTTTTAAATGGCTTTAAATTAATTACTAAAGTATGTGGATATAGCTATTTAACTTTTGAGAATTTCTTTTCTTTTTTAACTAATCCTTTAGTAATATTATCTTTACTTATTTTACTTATTCTAATAACGTTTTATACTCTAATAGATATAGGGGTAGTTATAATTATATTAGATAGCTCTTATAATAAAAAGAAAATAGGAATAAAAGATGCTTTAATAGTAATGCTAAGTAGAATAAAAAGAATATTTAAACTAAAAAATATATTATTACCATTTTTAGTTATCTTTTTAATACCTTTCTTACATATAGGTTTATCTTCAAGTTTTATAGGTATAATTAAAATACCAGAATTTATCTTAGATTATATATTAAAAAATAAATTATTATTAAGTATATATTTAGTAGTTATATGTTTATTAATATATTTATTCTTTAGATGGATATATGCACTTCATTACTTTATTTTAGAAGATTGTGAATTTAAAGAAGCAAGAAAAAGAAGTATAAATTTAAGTAAAAAAAATAAAATAAAAGATTTTCTATTTATTATATTAGGAGAATTTATAATAAGTTTAGCTTATATATTATTTGTTTTTTTAGGAATTATTTTAATTATAGGTATATATAAAATACTTGGAAAAGCAAATATTTTAGGTAATGCCTCAATTACTATTATATGGCTTTTAATCGCAGTTTCATTTATTGTTATAGAGACTTTAGTAACTCCAATAAGTTATGCAATTATTAGTAGTTTATATTATAAACATAAGAATAAGATTTCTGAAAAAATTATTCATGTAAATATTGAAAAAAAAGAAAAAACAGTTTTAAGTAAAAAAATAAAATATTTAAAATATGGAGTAATACTATTAGTTATTATAAGTGGAACAATTTTAACCTATAATGTTACTAATGGAGGTTATGATTTAAAAATAGAATATGTAAGACAAATAGATGTTACTGCCCATCGTGGCGCATCAGTATACTACCCAGAAAATACTATCAGTGCTTTTAAAGGAGCAAAAGCTCTCGGGGCCGATTATATCGAACTTGATATTCAACAAACAAAAGATAGAAAATTAATAGTTTTACATGATACTAATTTAAAAAGAACAACAGGTGTAAATAAAAATACATGGGAGACATCTTATAATGAAATAAAAGAACTAGATGCAGGAAGCTTTTTTAGTGAAGAGTTTAAGGGAGAAAAAATACCTTTATTTGAAGAAGTATTAAAATTTTCTCGTGATAATAATATAAAACTTAATATTGAATTAAAACCAACAGGAAAAGAAGTAGATTTTGAAAAATCTGTCGTCGATTTAGTTAAAAAATATCACTTAGAAAAAAATTGTGTTGTAACATCCCAAGTTTATGAAGTATTAGAAAATATCAAAAAATATGATAAAGATATAAAAACAGTTTATGTTATGAGCCTAGCTTATGGTGATATTTTAAAACTTAAAAGCGCTGATTGTTTTAGTATTGAAGCATCAAGTATCAATAAGCCTTTAGTAAAAAAAATTCATAATGCTGGAAAAGAATTATATGCTTGGACTGTAAATACCAAAGAAAGTATTAATAAAATGATAGAATTAAATGTTGATAATATTATCACAGACGATATAACTCTTGCAAAAGAAACTATTTATTTAAGTAAAACTAGTAATGTTATTCAGGAATATATAAAGTTTGTTAATAATTTATTTAAATAAAAGTTAGTAAATAAAACGAAAGGAATAAAAATTTATATGGAATTAATAAAAGTTGGTAAAAATACTTATTATATAAAAAATAATACTAATATAGGAATATATAAAATAAATGATACAGATATATTTTTAATAGACACAGGTAATGATAAAGACGCTGGAAAAAAGATATTAAAAATAATTAATGAAAATTCATGGGTTATTAAAGGTATTATATGTACTCATTCTCATGCCGACCATATTGGAGGAAATAAAATAATTCAAGATAAAACAGGTTGTCTTATAATAGCAAATGGTATCGAAGTTGCCTTTACAGAGTATCCTATATTAGAATCTTCTTTTCTTTATGGTGGTTTTTCTTTTAAAGATTTAAAAAATAAATTTTTGATGGCAAAAGAAAGTAATGTAACCAAAATAGATAATAATTTACCAGAAAATTTAGAATATTTTAACTTAAAAGGCCATTTCTTTGATATGATAGGAATTAAAACAATTGATGATGTATATTTTTTAGGAGATTCTCTATTTAGTGAAGATACTATAAATAAGTATCATATTATTTTTATCTATGATGTTAAGGAATATTTAAATACTTTAGACTTTCTTAGTACTTTAAAGGGAAAATTATTCATTATCTCCCATGGCGAAGCTTTAGAAAACATTTCTTCTTTAATAGAACTTAATCGGAATAAAATTTTTGAAATTTGTGATAAAATATGTAATATATGTAAAAATAAAATAACTTTTGAAGATATATTAGATAATATATTTAAAGAATATAATTTAGTTATGAATTTAAATCAGTATTTTCTAGTGGGTAGTACAATTAAGTCTTATCTATCTTATTTATATAATGAAAATAGATTAAGTTATGAGTTTATTAATAATAAAATGTTTTGGAAGAGTATTTAAATCACCATCAATTATTAAATACTCGCATTTTTAATAAATTCGGAGAAATTAGACATCATCCTAAAGTTACCAACTACACCTAATATAGGGTCTTTAAGTTTTTAAAACATAAAACGAATATTGTAGATAAATAGTATTTATGATATAATCACACTATAAGGAGGTATTATTATGTATAATAATAGAGAAGAACAAGAAAGAGATAACCAAATAATCGGGGAAAAAACACCAAGATATCTTATTGGCAATTATATTAATCATAGTAGATTAGGCGAAGATATTAAAGTTTTTGCTAAGCATGGAGATTATGGAGACTTAAAGAATGTAACTGCCTATGGTTTATTTAGTTCCAAATATGGTATTTTTGTTGAGCCAAGCTTAAACTTAAGATTTAATCAAGGACGTGTAGAAGAAAATCAATATATAGAAAATGCTGGAACTTTAGCAGTTGGTTTTATGGGAGATATGGAACTTAAACCAGGCTTTGAAGAAGGTTCTCTTTATAGTCCAGGAGCTTATTATTACCCAAATCAAAAATGGCTTAATGATATTAAATATGAAGAAGTAGAGGAAGTATTAAACTATGTTATAAAAAAAGCAAATGGTAATGATATCGAGGCAATTTCTTCTGAAGAATTATTTGAAGTATTATCTAAAATTAGAGGATTAGATTTAAACGAAGAAAATGGTATGAAAAGATAATCTTTTCGAATATAGTTGCACTTTATAGTTGCTTCTTTTTTTATATAAAATAAAAATAAAAAAGATTTAGTTTTTAGGGGGAACTAAATCTATTCCTTTATGTTTATTAAAGGGGTTACATTTTAAAATTCTTTTAATACTTAAAAATAGACCTTTTATTACTCCATGAGTTTCAATTGCTTCATAGGCATAATTACTACATGTTGGATAAAAGGCACATCTTGTATGACTTTCAAAAGGGGTTATTTGATATAATTTTATTAATTTTAAAATAATTTTTTTCATAAAAACTTCCTAATTAACATCTAACTCTTCATCACTAGCAATATCAACTGTTTTAAGTATTTCTTCCATTGTTGTTAGACCCATTACAACTTTTTGTAAGCCATCTTCAAATAAAGTTGTTATATCATCTTTGGCGTTATATACTAGTTTTTTTAATATTTTTCTACTAGCATGACTAGTTATAGCATCTCTTATTTCTTCATTAATAGTTAATACTTCATGAATTGCAAGACGACCTTGAAAGCCATGATTACAATATTTACAACCATTTGCAGTATAAACTTCATCAACTTTAATACCTAAATGCTTTTCAATAAGTTTTTTTTCGTATGCGGTAGTCTGGCGTGTTCCCCGACATCTAGGACATAATTTTTTGACTAGTTTTTGAGATATTATTCCTGTTAAGGCACTACCTAATAAATATCTTTCAACTTCCATGTCAAGTAATCTTTCAATAGTTGTTAGAGAATTATTAGTATGAACTGTTGATAAGACTAAATGACCTGTGATTGATGCTCTAACCGCGATTTTAGCCGTTTCATTATCTCTTATTTCACCAACCATGATTATATCAGGGTCTTGTCTTAAAATACTTCTTAAAGTATTTGAGAAAGTAAGGCCTATATCACTTAATACTTGGACTTGATTAATATTCTCAATTTGCATTTCAACTGGGTCCTCAACTGTTATTATATTCCGTTCTTTTATATTTAATTTTTGTAATATGGCATATACTGTTGTTGATTTACCAGTACCTGTTGCTCCCGTAACTAAGATTAGGCCATTAGGATTTTCTATCATTTTATTTAACTTTTTTAAATTATTTTCAGAAAAGCCTAAATTATCTAGACCATTTAAACTCATACGATAGTCAAGTATTCTAATAACAATTTTTTCACCATCTATAACAGGAAGAGATGAAACACGGAGGTCAAGCTCAATATTATCTATAGCATTTTTTATAGCACCATCTTGAGGTAATCTTGTTTCTGTAATATTCATACCACTTATAATCTTAATTCTAGTTATAACATTTTTCTTTAATAATCCCGGAATAAGAGTATAATCTTGTAATTCCCCATCTATTCTAATTCTTACTATTAAATTATCTTTAGTAGGGTCAAAATGAATATCAGAAGCTCCTATTTTAACAGCGTCTTTAATAATATCATTAACTATTTGAACGATAGAGTTTTTTTCAAAATCGAATGTTCGCACTATATCACCAACTTTTTATCTATTCTAATTATACAATAATACCTAATTTAAAACAATAATTTTAAAAAAGTTTTAAATTTTT
>CANQTE010000046.1 GCA_947626695.1 uncultured Bacilli bacterium
CACTATATAATTATAACTTAAAAATAAGAATTCCGAAAGGAATTCTCATATGAAAAATTTATTTTTCATTTTTCTTGCTTTTTTCTAAGGTTTAGTTATATAATAGATTTGAACATTTAAGACGGGTGCCTACCTCTATTTTCCTTTCCGTCTTTTCTACTTTACTGACTAGTTCAGGGGGTTTTAAAACGGAGGGAGGTACAGGTTATGTTAGAAGAAATTTTAGCATTTTTAAATATATTGCAAAAAGTAATAGAATTTAAAAAGGCATCTACCGTAGTCAATGTAAAAATTGATATTACGATAAATGCTAAACAAAAATAATTTTGTAGGCATTTGTTCTTAAATGTTCTACGTTTTGATTTTAACATAATTTAATATATATTGTAAATACATTTTTATAAATTTTTAATACCTAATGGTATATTCTTGTAAATACTTTCTTTTTATTATATAATTTTATTATAGAGGTGGTTTTAAGTGAAAGATGCAATCGTGGGAGTATTAATCGTAGCTGTTGTTTTTCTTGCTGTTGATTTTGTATATTCTGAACAAAATACATGTGTTATTAGGAATAGTTATGGAACTAAAATATCAAAATGTGGAATATTAAAAAAGAGTTTAGATATAGATATAAATGTACTTGATAGATATTGGTAAAATGTATTATAATAGTTTTTAGTGATATATATGATGGATATGATAAATACATTTATAGATAATACATTACAAAGTTTAGGAGTAATGGGTCCTATTGTTGGTTGTTTTTTTATAACAATTGAATCTATATTACCGATTTTACCTTTATTTGTTTTTATAACACTTAATTTTTTAGCTTTTGGTAATATACTAGGGTTTATTATTTCATGGTTTTTTACATGTTTAGGTTGTTTTTTATCATTTTTATTATTTAGAGTGAAAGTACAAAATTATATTTATAGAAAATTAAAGATGAGAGGAATTAATCTTGATAAAGGAATAAGTGTGATTAGTAATTTAAAGTTTGAACAATTAACAACAATTATTGCTATGCCTTTTACACCTGCTTTTTTAGTTAATATTGTGGCTGGACTTTCTAAAATGAGTTCTAAAAAGTTTATTTGTGCTTTATTAATTGGGAAAGTGTTTTTAGTTTATTTTTGGGGTTTTGTGGGTGTTAGTTTGTTAGAGAGTATTAAAAATCCTATATATTTAGTGAGAGTTGGTATTTTGGTACTCGTAGCATATATAGTAAGTAAAATAGTAAATAAAAGATTTAATTTTAATTAGGAGGAATGAATATGGATTATGTTATAATAGGAATGCTTGGAGTTATTATAGTTTTATTAATTGTTAATTTATGTAAGAAAGCTCGGAATAATGATAATGAGTTAATAGAAAGACTTGGGAAATTAGAGCTTGGGGTAGTTAGAGAAATAGGGGATTTTAAAGTAAATTTTACAAATGATTTACGTCAAGATTTTGATAAATTAGATGAGAAAATAGAGAGAAAATTATTAGAGATAAATAATAAAGTTACAGAGAGATTAGACCAAAGTTTAGAGAAAACAAACAGGACTTTTCAAAATGTTTTAGAGAGATTAACAAAAATAGATGAAGCTCAAAAGAAGATAGATAGTTTAAGTAGTGATATAATATCTTTACAGAGTATATTAACTGATAAAAAGACAAGAGGTATATTTGGGGAAGTTAATTTGAATTTTATATTAGAGAATGCTTTTGGAAGTGAAAGTACAGGGATATATGAAATTCAACATAAGATGAGTAATGGTTATATATGTGATTGTTTACTTTATGCACCAGCTCCTTTAGGAACTATTGCTATAGATTCTAAGTTCCCATTAGAGAATTATGAGAAAATGACTAATAAAAATTTAAGTGTTCAAGAAAGAAATATAGCAGAGAAACAATTTAAGATAGATTTTAAAAAACATATTGATGCGATAAGTGAAAAGTATATTATTCCTGGTGAGACTGCAAATGAAGCAATAATGTTTTTACCTGCAGAAGCTATTTTTGCGGAAGTTAATGCTTATTATCAAGATTTACTTAATTATGCATATAATAAAAAAGTGTGGATTACAAGTCCAACTACTTTAATGTCTACTTTAACAGTTATAGAAATGATTTTAAAAAATATTGAAAGAGATAAGTATGCGAAAATAATTCATGAAGAATTAAATAAATTATCTTTAGAATTTGCTCGCTATAAAGAACGTTGGGATAGACTTGCTCGTAATATAAATTCTGTTAATAAGAGTGTTGAAGAATTAAATACTACTAGTGAAAAGATTACAAAGAGATTTGATGCAATTAATAAAGTAGAAGTAGATAAATTAATAAATAAAGATGAAGAATTAATAAGCAATTAAAAAAGAAACATTAAGTTTCTAAAATTTACGATATAAACCAATGGCTTTTCCTAATATGGTAACATTATCTAAAATAATGGGTGCCATAGTATCATTTTCGGGTTGTAAGCGAAAGTGATTTTTTTCTTTGTAATAAGTTTTTAGTGTAACTTCATTTTCATCAGTCATAGCAACAACTATATCACCATTATGGGCAACATTTTGTTTTTGAACAATTATAATATCACCATCATATATTCCAGCATTAATCATAGATTCTCCACTTACATTTAAAGTGAATATTGTACTTCCCACTGGTATTAAACTTGCTGGTAAGCTAAAGAATTCATTAGGTCTTTCTATTGCTTCAATAGGAGAACCAGCAGTTACTTTTCCAAGTAAGGGAACTTTAACTAATTCCTCATTTTTCTTTTCATATTCATTATCGACTAATATTTCCATAGCTCGAAATTTGTTATTTTGAACTTTTAAGTAACCAGCATTAACAAGTTTTCTTACATGAGTATGAACAGTAGCGGGGCTAGATAAGCCTAAACCTTTACCAATTTCCCTAATAGATGGGGGATAACCATGCTCTGCTGAATATTTTTTAATGAAGTCTAAAACATTATTTTGTTTTTCTGTAATTTGTTTTAATTTTTCCATAAGTATTTACCTCCAAATAAATAATAACACAAATACGTATGCTTGTCAAACGTTTGTATTTTATATAATAATATTTTTTTTAATAATTATATTTACAAATAATTTACGAGATTTAAGAGACTTATTATTTTAATTATAAATAATAGAAATAAACAATAATAAATTACTTATTTTGTGTTATAATAATACTTGAGGTGAACTTTTATTATGGAATATAAAAAATACGAATATCCATCATTTAATATTTATACAGTTAAAACTAATAGATTTAAAACTTGTCATATGGAAATAATTTTTAGAGATGAAGTAAAGAAAGAAGAAATACTTGCAAAGGCTATGCTTGCCGATATAATGACAGATTGTAGTAGTATTTATCCTAATCGGAGAGAAATGGCTAAGAGATTAGAAGAATTATATGATGCTAATTTTTATGGAGTAACTAATAAGATTGGTAATACTTTTTTAACGTCTTTTGTTTTATCTTTTTTAAATCCACGTTATGTAAATGATAAGACTTATTTAATGGAAGTATTAAAGTTACCGATTGAGGCAATAATGAAGCCTTTTATAATGGCAGATGAGTTTGATATTAAAAATTTTAATATAGTTAAAAATAGATTTCATGATGAAATACTTGCTATAAATGAAGATATAGGGAGAGTTGCAACAAAAAATGCTTTATCTAATTTAGAGGGAGATACACCAACTAAATTAAATGTTTTAGGAACAATAGAAGAATTAGAAGAAATAACACCAAAAAGGCTTAGTGAAGTATATAATAGCTTAATTAATACTAATAATTGTGATATATTTATTATTGGAGATTTAGATATGGACAAAATAGCTAATATTATATTTAAGTATTTTAAAAATCCCGTGATTAAGACAAAAGAACCTAGTATATATGTAGAAAATAAAGGAGGTAAGTTAAAGAAAGTAATTGGTACAAGTAAATTTTTAGAGACTAGTTTAGTTAATATTTATAGTATGAGTAATTTAACTAAAAAAGAGAAGACTATTACAGTTTATTTTTATAATTATTTACTTGGTGGGGGTGGGTTAAATTCTAAATTATATCAATTATTAAGAGAGAAAAATGGCCTTTGTTATGGAATTAAAAGTATGTATTTAAAATATGATAATTTACTTATGATAGAAACATCTCTTAGTAAAAATAATGTTAAAAAAGGAAATAGATTAATTGCTGTTGCTTTAAAAGAGATGGCAGAAGGAAAGTTTACAGATAAAGATTTAGATAATGCAAGAGAAAACTTTATTTTTTCTTTAAGTCTTGCTTTAGATTCTCCTCAAGGTATTATAAATAATTATGTTTTTCATGTTTTAGATGATTTACCTCTTATAAGTGAACGTATTAAGCTTGTTAAAGATATAACAAAAGAAGAAATAGTTAAGGTGGCAAATAAAATAAAACCAAATATATTATATGTTTTGGAGGGAGAAGAAAATGGAAGTAATTAAGTTAAAGGGAATAGATGAAGAAATATATTATACAGAAAGCAAGGATAAACTTCCTATATATATATGGAAAAATGAATATGCTAAAAGCTTTTATATGTCTTTAAATGTTAAGTATGGGTCTATTCATACTGATTTTCAAGTGGGAAATAAAAAATATCATGTACCAAATGGTATAGCACATTTTATGGAACATATTAAGTTTAATGTTGATAAAGATACAACAGCGAATGATTTATTTGACCCTTTAGGAAGTGATATAAATGCTTTTACAACATTTAGATATACTAGTTATTTAGTTTATGGAGTAAATAAAATAAAAGAAAATTTAGATAATTTATTAGATTATGTTTTTACGCCTTATTTTACGAAAGATATAATTAAAAAAGAGAAAAGTATTATTGCATCAGAAATTAATATGGGTAAAGACCAACCTTTTAATAGGCTATATAATGAATTTAATAAATGTATATATCATAAAGATAATTATCGTAATTTAATTACAGGAGAAATAGAAGATATAAAAGATATAGATTTAAAAGATATAGAACTTATATATAATACTTTTTATCACCCAGAGAATATGTTTTTAATTGTGACAGGGAATGTTAATCCATATGAAATAGAAAGAATAGTTAATGAAAATTTAGAGAAAAAAGAGATACAGAAATATTTAAATCCAGTTATAAAACATGTTAAGGAACCATCTAGTGTTTATAAAAAAGAAGAAGTTTTAAGTGCAAGTGTAGAGGTTCCAAAAGCTAAAATAGGTTTAAAGATAGATAAAAAGGTATTTAAAGAGTTTGATATTATTAAACTTAATATTATTTTAAATATTATATTAAATATTAATTTTGGAGATACATCAGATTTAAAAGAAGATTTATTAAGTGAAGGGTTAATTACTTTTTTGGGTGTAAGTAGAATAGTCGGGGAAGATTATGTTATAATAGATATAACACTTGAGAGTAAATATTTAGATGAAGCTATTAAAAGAGTAATTGATAAACTAAATAATTTAGAAGTTAAGGAAGAAGAGATAAAAAGAAAGATTAATTCTTCAATTGCTAATTTAATTACTAATTATGAGGCAAGTGAAAGTGTTAATAGTATTATTCAAAATTATATTATATATTATGGGTATATTTTAGATAATTTAAAAGAAATATATGAAAGCATTACTTTAAGTGATGTAGAAAAAATTATGGAGAGAATAAGTACAAAAGAAATGTCTATTATTAAAATGATTAATAAAGAATAAAAATTTAAGAAAATAAAATTTAAGAATATTACTTGATTTTTTATATATTGACGTTTATAATTATAATAGGTGATTAGTGTATGGATAGTTCACGGGAAAAAAGAATATATTATCTTAAAATTATTTTACTTGCGGTTGTTATTGTGTGGATAATTTGCTTTTTTATTGATTACTTTAGAGCAAGACAATCAAAAGACCCTTTATTTTGTATTGTGGAAAAAACAAAAGAGTATGATGATGGAACAGTTTATTCTTGTACAGGTTTAGGTTATAAAATGTATAGATATAATCGTTCTAGTGTGTCAACAAATTTAGAATTTGGACCATTTTTTATACGAGAAAGAACAAAATAGTTCTTTTTAATTGCTAAAAGTTAAAATAACAAGTATAATTGTTTTAGGTGATTTAAATGTTAAATAAAAATGGTTGGGGTTTAAATGAAATGCTTATTTTATCTGGAATACTTATTTTATTTCTATTTGTAGCAATATATTTTATATATACTATGTATTCTGATGCGGCAGAAAGTTTTAATGATAAGTATTATCAGGGATTAGAAGAAGAATTAGAAAAAAATGCTAAAACATATATAGATAATTATTATGATGATGTTTTAAATAGTGATGGTATTATTATATCTAAAGAAGATTTAGCTAAACATAATTTAGATGTAGCATTAAATGACAAAATGGGAAGAGATTGTGCTGGTTATGTTAAAGCAAGTAAAACTAAAGGGGAAACTAATATTGATGCTTATATAAGTTGTATTGGTTATGAAACTAAGGGTTATGAAAGGGAAAGATAGCTATGAATAAAAAAGTAAAGATTTTATTTGGAATATGGGCTGTTATAGTAATTGCTATAATTGGAGCGCTTACCTTTATTGGGTTTAAATTATCAGATAGAAATGAAGAATATAAAGATATAGAAGAAGAATTTAGAGAAGCTGCCCAAGATTATGTTTTAAATAGGGGAGATTATCCTGCTGAGGGACAAGAGTTAACTTTAACTAAAGACGAACTTATGAAATATGGTTTTTTAGACTATGATGATGTAGAAAATGATAAAGATGTATGTGAAGGTTATGTTGTTGTTAAAACAGATAATATAGTTAAATATAAAGCTTATATTAAATGTAATAAATATACGACAGAAAATTATAGTGAGTAAATCACTTTTTTTAATTTATACATAATTATATAAAAAAAGATAAAGTTTATAGTACTTTGCAATAAAAGAAAAAATATATTATAAAATATAATCAATATATGTATTAATGTTAGAAACAGAAGCATAATAATAGCATAGTATAATGTAGTAGATAAATAGTTATTGTGTAGTAAATAACTTGACATTATTAAAACTATATGCTATTATTATAAGTAGAAAGTGAGATGATTATTTTATGGCTAGTATGACAAGTGCTATTAATATCAATGTAGATACAAAAATAAAAAACGAGGCAACAGCTATTTTAAAGGGATTAGGCTTAAATATGAGTACATTTATTAATATGGCTTTAACGCAAGTAGTTAAAAGAAATGGTGTTCCTTTTGAAGTGGTAAATCCAACACCTAGTAAAGAGATGCTAGAAGCACTAGCGGAAGGGAAAAAGATTATGCAAGAAGTTAGAGAAGGAAAAAGACATGGCTATAACAATGTTAATGAAATGATGAGGGCTATATTAAATGATTAACTTTGACTTGAAAACTAAATACATAATCGAATTTACTAGCAGTTTTAAGAAACAATTAAAAAAAATTATTAAGCAAAACAAAGACGTAAATGAATTATTAGAAGTAATAACAAAATTAGCTAATTTAGAAAATTTAGAACCTAAATATAGAAACCATAAACTAATAGATGATAAGAACTATAAAAATTGTTATGAGTGTCATATAAGGCCTGATTGGTTATTAATTTATCAATACAATGATAACGAATTATTGCTTTTATTAATGAATACTGGTAGTCATAGTGATTTATTTAGCAAATAGAGAATAGAAACTCTATTTTTTATTATCAAATTAAAAAAGAACTGGTTATTCAGTTCTTAAAGCTTCTACGGGGTCTTTTTTACTTGCCATTTTAGCAGGGATTAGACCCGCGATAACAGTTAAAATAATACTTATAGATATTAAGATAATTGCACCCATAAATGGTAATTTAGATATACCTTCAATATCTGTTAAAGATTTAATTATAGCATTTATAGGAATATTTAGAATAATAGTTACTATAATACCTAGAATACCAGATGTTGCACCAACAATTAAAGTTTCAGCATTAAAGACACGTGATATATCTTTTTTAGAAGCACCGATACTACGAAGAATACCTATCTCTTTTGTTCTTTCAAGAACAGAAATATAAGTAATAATACCTATCATAATAGAAGATACTATTAAAGATATACTTACGAATGCCATCAAAACATAGCTTATAATATTTATAATACTTGCGGCACCACTCATCATAACTGCGATAAAATCAGTATAAGTTATTTTATTTTCTTCAGTATTTTCTTTATTATATTTAGATATTAAATCATTTAAAGCTTCTTTAGAATCAAAATCTTTAGCATATATATTTATAGCACTAGGACGTTCTAAATCAACTATACCTAACTTTTGTAAATTAGTATCATAAGTAGCACTAGCATTTTCTTGGTAATTTTTAATCATTTCAGCAAGTTCTACTTGAGATAAAGAGCTTAAATATAATTTTTCTTCAGGACTTAAATTGTTAATATCAAATTTATCTTCAGAAAATTCTTTATTGGTAAAAACATTTATATTTTTATTATTTAATTGTTCTTTAGCTATATTACTAGCATTTATTTTATTAATAACATATTTAGTTAAATCAGATGTATATAAAATACCACCATAACTATTATCTGTTAGGGTATCTTCTTTAGGTTTTATTATACCAACAACTTTAAGTTCTAAAGCATTATCTAAAACTTTTTTAAGATACTTTTCATCATTTCTTTTATCTATCCAAATATGACCGTTTTTCTCATAATAATCAGTATTTAATAAAACTTTAAATTTAAGATTTAATAACTCATCATAAGTAAATTCTAATTCTTTTAATTCATCTACTTTTTCACCTTTTAAGATAGCATTATATTTATCTATTAATTCTTTACTATTAAGCATGCCAATAGAATATAAAGTATAATCACTTATTTCATTATTTTTATTAACACTTATAACTATTTCATTATAATTTTTAGGAAGGGTGCCTGATAAAATTTCATATTGGTCTTTAATTAATTTTTGATTATCAAGCATTTCAGTAAAAGAAGAATAAGAAGTCATACCACCACTGAATAAATTACTCATATCACTCATAGTTGTCATACCTAGTTCATTAACAATTTCATCTGGATTTACTTGGATATATTCATTATTATTTTCTTTATAAATATTTAAATCTAAATTATAAGAATACTGGATATTATTCATATATTTATTAAATTCACTTTTATTTTTATTTATATATTTATTAAATTCGTATAAGTTATTTGTTTTAGCACCATTACTCATTAAAGATAACATATTGCTAGTAATATTTAAAGAATGGATTTTATTATCATTATAGGTTTTATTTTCATAAATATTATTTGATGCTGTTTCTAATAGTTTAGTTGTATCCATAGTTTTTTCTTGTAAAGTAATAGGGTAACTAGATAAAGTTTCTTCTTCGACATCATCAATATAGTTTTGCATACCACTTGAAAGAGATAAAATTAAAGCAATACCAATAATACCAATAGAACCCGCGAAAGAGGTTAAAATTGTACGACCTTTTTTAGTTAATAAATTAGTTAAACTTAAATTTACCGCGGTATAAAAAGACATATTAGTTTTACCATTTTTAGGAGCATTTAAAGTAGGTGCATCTTCATAATAAGGATTAGTATCTCTAATAACATTACCATCTAATAAATTTATTATTCTAGTTGAATAACTCTCTGCTAGTTCTGGGTTATGAGTTACCATGATGATGAGTTTTTCTTTAGATATTTCTTTTAAAATATTCATTATTTGGACACTAGTTTTAGTATCTAATGCTCCAGTTGGTTCATCGGCAAGTAAAATATCAGGGTTAGAGACTAGGGCTCTTGCAATAGCAACTCTTTGCATTTGGCCTCCACTCATCTCGTTAGGCTTTTTATGTATTTGGTCTCCTAAGCCAACCGCTTTTAAGGCCTCAATAGCTCTTTTTTTACGTTCTGTTTTATTTATCCCGGCAAGAGTTAGGGCAAGTTCAACATTAGCTAATACAGTTTGATGAGGGATAAGATTATAATTTTGAAAAACAAATCCTACACGATGATTACGATATGTATCCCAATCTTTATCTTTAAAGTTTTTAGTAGATTTATTACTGATAATTAAATCACCAGATGTATAATTATCTAGTCCTCCAATGATATTTAAAAGAGTTGTTTTACCACAGCCTGAAGGACCTAAAATACTAACAAATTCGGTACTTCGAAATTTTAAATTAATACCATTTAAAGCATCAACAGTATTTGCCCCTGTTAAATATTTTTTAGTTATATTTTTAAGTTCTAACATATTATTCCTTTCTTTCTTAAATTTATATATTAGAATTATATGCTTAAATTTAAGTTTAGTCAATATTTATAATACTTTAGTGATTTATTTTTTATTTAGAGTGTAGTATAATATTAATGGAGGAAAAAATGAGAGATAAAGACTATAATGAGCTATATAATTATATTAAAAATTCTTTATATGACCCAGTGTATGGTTTAAATATTAGATATAATGAAGATTTGTATGGATTAGATATGGCAATGGAAAAGAATAGACAAGTTTTAAGTTTTATTATGAGTTCAGAAGAAAATGA
>CANQTE010000047.1 GCA_947626695.1 uncultured Bacilli bacterium
AAAAAACTTTATGATATTTTTTAGTCGTTGATTTTATAAAGTTTCTTTTTTTATATTAATTTACTCTTTTTGGCTGTAGATTTTCTTAACTATCATAGTTTAAAATATAAAAAAAATAAAGACTTTTTATAAGAAATCTGCTACAATAAGTTTGGTGGTTTATTATGTTAAAAATTAATGATTTAACAGTAGAAGTAGAAGATAAAATTATAATTAATAATTTAAATTTAAATATTAAAGAGGGAGAAATCCATGTTTTAATGGGCCCTAATGGAACTGGTAAAAGCACAATTTGTAAAGTACTTCTCCATCACCCTGATTATAAAATTACAAATGGTAGTATTATCTTTGATAATGAAGATATAACTAATCTCGATACAGCAAGTATTAGTAAAAAAGGTATTTTCTTACTTAATCAAAATCCAATAGAAGTAGAAGGGGTAACTAATGCTGAATTACTAAGGATTGCTTTATCAGAAAAAACTAATACGCATATTAATATATTTGATTTCAATAAAAAATTAAATGAAGTCTGTGAAATAATTAATTTACCTAAATCTTTTGTTCATCGAGATATTAACTTTAATATGAGTGGTGGTGAAAAGAAAAAAAATGAATTATTACATATATTCATGTTAGAGCCTAAATTTATTATTTTAGATGAAATAGACTCTGGTCTTGATATAGACGCTTTAAAAATAGTTGGAGATTCTTTAGCTAAATATTATGCTAAATATAACCCAGCCATATTAATAGTAACACATCACTCTGATATTCTAAAATATTTTGATAATTATCAAGTTCATATCATGAAAGATGGTAAAATTATTAAAGATGGTGATAATGAATTAGTAAAAGAAATAGAAACAAAAGGATATAGGACAACTGGAGTTGTTAATAATGAATAAAACGAATAAATTATCATTGGTAGATGATATTAAGATAAAGACTGGTATATATGATATTACAAGTAAAAATAATAATACTGCTTATATAATAGGCCAAGTTTCTTTATTAGAGTATGATTTAGATAATTATAATTTAAATTTAATTATTGAAGATAATACAACTTTAAAATATGATAAAGTAAGTATTATAAAAAAAGATTTAAATTTAAGTTTTACTGTTAATAGTGATAGTAAAGTAACATTTAATTATTTAATAATAAATGAAGGAATTAATAATTGTATAATAAAAGTAAATATGTTAGGTAATAGAAGTAGTGCTAATATAAATATTCATGTTGTTAATAAAAATGCGAGTAGTAGTGCAAATGTTGTTTGTGAAGGCTTAATAAATAGTAATACTGCAAATAATGAATTATTAGAAGATTTAAAAGGATTACTTACAAATAAAAGTGTTATTAAAATAAGTCCTAATATGTTTGTTAAAACAAGTGAAGTATTAGCTAATCATAAAGTTACAATTAGTTCTTATAATTTACAAGAATTATTTTACTTAACTACACATGGCTTAAATTTAAAGACTGCCCAAGAATTACTTTTAGAAAGTTTTACTGTTAAATTTATGCCAAATATATTTCAAGATAAAATAAAAATGGAGGTGATTAATAATGAATAGAGAAGATTTTCCTCTTTTAAGTGAAGATATAATTTATTTAGATAATAGTGCAACTAGCCTAAAACCTAAATGTGTAATAAATAAAATGAATGAATATTATGAAAAATATCCTGCAAATGCTCATCGTGGTGACTATGATTTATCATTTAAAGTTGACCAAGAATATGAAAATACAAGAGAATTAGTTAAAAAATTTATTAATGCTAAATATTTAGAAGAAGTAGTATTTACAAGTGGTGCTACCGAAAGCTTAAATATGATTGTAAATGGCTTTTTTGCTAACTACTTAGAAAAAGATGATGAAGTATTAATTACCACGAGTGAACATGCATCAAATGTCTTACCATGGTTTAGATTAGTTAAAAAATTAGGTATTAAAGTTAAATATATTCCATTAGATGACCATTATTATGTAACTTTAGATAATGTCAAAAAGATGATTAATAATAAAACTAAAGTAATAAGCATCGCGGGTATTACTAATGTTATTGGTGATGAAAGACCAATTAAAGAAATAACAAAACTTGCTCATGATAATAATATATTTGTAGTGGTTGATGGTGCTCAAATGGTTCCTCATATTAAAGTTGACGTAAAAGACTTAGATATTGATTTTTTAGCTTTTTCAGGACATAAAATGTGTGGACCAACAGGTATAGGTGTCTTATATGGTAAAAAAGAATTATTAGAACATTTAGAACCTATTAATTTAGGTGGTGGTATGAATGAATCTTTTGATAATCCTGATGAAGTAATTTTAAAAGAATTACCAACAAGACTAGAAGCCGGGACACCAAATATTGCCGGTGTAATAGGATTAGGGGAAGCTATTAAATATTTAAATAATATTGGCTTAGATAAAATAATTGAACAAGAACATAAATTAAGAAAATATTTAATAGATAAATTAATACCAATTAAACATATAGATATAATAAATATTGAAAGTGATTCTGGAATAGTAGCATTTAATGTTGATAAAGTATTTAGTCAAGATGTAGCCTATTTCTTAAATAAATATAATATTTGTGTTAGAGCGGGCAATCATTGTGCTAAAATACTTAAATCTAGTGTAGGTGTTACAAATACTGTAAGAGTTAGTTTATATTTTTATAATACTTATGAAGAAATAGATAATTTAGTTATGTTATTAAGTGATTATGAAAAAATAGTAAAAGAGATGATTTAAATGGAAGAAGAAACTAAAAGAGCAATAATAATGGAACATTATGAAAATCCTTTACATAGAGTAAGAAAAGATAATGAAGATTATATTAAAATAAATACTAATAATTCTAGTTGTATAGATAATTTAGATATATATATTAAGTTTAATAAAGATATTATTGAAGATATAACTTTTGAGGGAGAAGCTTGTGCTATATCTATATCTTCTACTTCAATTATGATTAATAATTTAATTAATAAAACTAAAGAAGAAGCACTAGAATATATCCATAATTTTTATGATATGACAAATGGTAAAGAATATAATGAAGAATTATTAAAAGAGGGTAATGCTTATCATGATATATATAAACAGGGTAATCGTAAAAATTGTGCTACTTTACCATATCGAGGAATAGAAAAAGCTATTTTAGAAAGTTTAAAATAGCTTTTTTCAATAAGTTGTGTTAAACATAATTACTGATAAAGAAATATTAGACATAAATTTGCTATTATATGAAATCTCAATTGTGTTTAATTTTGTTTAAATAACCTGTTTTTATCATCTATCAGTCATAAAGTAAAACAGAACCTTTCAATAAATAATTTTTAAAATTTTAAACACCACACCAAACTATCATTAAGTAAGTGGTGCATTGTCAAAATAATTTTAGGCAAGCACTAATAAGTGTCTCGCTTAAATTAAGTATATTATATTTTTAGATAAAAGTAAATCATTTTAATTATGATTTTTTTAAGTTGTGTGATTTTTCTTAAAGTAGTAAAAACTCATTAAAAAATTTACTAGACTTCAAGCCTAACTTTTGATAAAATAATACTAGAGGTGTTTTATATATGTCTAAATTAAATGTTATTTTTATGGGTACTCCTCTTTTTGCTTGTCCCGTATTAGAAGCTTTAATAAATACTACTAATGTTTTACTTGTTGTAACACAACCTGATAAAAAAGTAGGCCGTAAAAAAGAAATAACTTCAAGTCCTATTAAAAATTTAGCAATAAAAAATAATATTGAAGTATTTGAACCCTTAAAAATTAAAACTGATTATGAAAAAATAAAAGAATATAAACCTGATTTAATTGTTACATGTGCTTATGGACAAATACTATCAAAAGAAGTACTTGATATTCCACCATATGGGTGCATTAATGTTCATGCATCTCTTCTTCCTAAATATCGTGGAGGCGCCCCGATAGAAAGAGCTATCTTAAATGGCGAAGAAAAAACTGGTATAACTATTATGTATATGGACGTTGGTATGGATACCGGAGATATTATAGATAAAAATGAAATTCCTATCATGGATACTGATACATCAGAAACTATACATAATAAGTTAAGTATTTTAGGGGCCGAAGCTTTATTACAAGTATTACCTAAAATAGAAAATAAAACTGTAACAAGAATAAAACAAGATAATTCTTTAGCAAGCTATGCTCCTATAATTAAAAGAGAAGATGAACATTTAGATTTTAATAATTTTGCCAAAGATATATTTAATCATGTAAGAGCACTTAACTCTTGGCCTCTTGCTAATTTAATACTAAATGATATGGAAATAAAAGTAATTGAGGGATATATAGGGGAAGAAACTTCAGAAAAGCCAGGAACTATTACTAAAATAACTAAAGATTCTATTGGTATTGCATGTAAAGATAAAGTGTATTATATTACTAAAATAAAGCCAAGTGGTAAAAAAGTAATGCTTGCAAAAGATTATTTAAATGGAATTAAAAAAGATAGTTTACTCGGTACAGTTGTAAAATAAGTGTTATAAATAATTAAATAATACTATAATTTAGGGTGATAAATAATGAGAAATATATTTGATTTAACTAAAGAAGAATTAGAAGATTATTTTATAAGTATTAATGAAAAAAAGTTTAAAGGAACACAAGTCTATGAGTGGTTATATCAAAAAAGAGAATTTAATATTGATAATTTTTCTAATATTAAAAAAGAAATAAGAGATAAATTAAAGAGTGATTTTAGGATAGATTTTATAAAAATAGAAAAAAAACAAGAAGATAAATTAACCAAAAAATATTTATTTAGACTTTTAGATAATGAATTTATTGAAGCCGTAGTTATGTTTCATGATTATGGTAATTCTATCTGTGTATCTTCTCAAGTAGGTTGTAATATGGGCTGTAAATTTTGTGCTTCTGGTAAATTAAAAAAAGTCCGTAATTTAGAGGCCTATGAAATGGTCATGCAAATACTTATGATAGAAAAAGATTTAGATATTAGAATTAGTAGTGTTGTTATTATGGGAATAGGAGAACCTTTAGATAATTATGATAATATAATTAGATTTATTAAAATTATTAATGATTCTAAAGGTATTCAAATTGGTGCTAGGCATATTACTTTATCTACCTGTGGCTTAGTACCTAAAATAAAAGAACTTGCCAAACTTCCTCTGCAAATAAATTTAGCTGTATCTCTGCATGCTCCTAATGATTTAATTCGTGATACTCTTATGCCTGTAAATAAAGTGTATAATATTAGTACTTTAATTGGGGAAGTTAAAGATTATTTAACAGTTACTAGTAGACGAGTTACCATAGAATATGTTATGCTAGATAATGTAAATGATAGTTTAGATAATGCTTTAGAATTAGCCAAACTTTTAAAGGGAATGAATGTTTATGTTAATTTAATTCCCTATAATGAAACTAATTCTAAAAGTTTTAGACGTAGTAATAAAATCATGGCTTTTTATGATACATTAAAAAAGGCAGGAATAAATGTTACCATAAGAAAAGAATTTGGGACAAATATTGATGCTGCCTGTGGACAATTAAGAGGGAGTATGAATAAATGAAAACATTTTATTTAACAGATACTGGAAGAGTAAGAACTCATAATGAAGATAGTGTAACAATTTTAAGAAATGCTAATAATGAATATTTAATGATTGTCTGTGATGGCATGGGAGGACATAGAAAAGGGGAAGTAGCATCATCTATGGCAATTGCCTCTTTAGGGGCTAGATTTAATAAAATATCTTCTATTGGTTCTAAATTAGATGCAGTAAACTGGTTAAATGACAGTGTTAATGAAATAAATAAATCTATTTTAGAGTATGCTTCTTTAAATACAGATTCCACTGGTATGGGAACTACTCTAGTGGTAGCCTTACTTACTAAAGATTATTTAATTTTTGGTAATATTGGAGATTCTTCTGGGTTTGTCATGAAAAATAATCACTTACATAAAGTTACAAAAGACCATACATTAGTAAATCTTTTAGTCCAAGCTGGAAATTTAACAGAAGAAGAAGCTAAATTTCACCCTAAAAAAAATGTTTTAATGAAAGCTTTAGGGGCTTCTGAAAAATGTGAAATTGATATATTTGATGTTGCAGAATTTAATACAACTATCGATGCAATTCTTTTATGTAGTGATGGCTTAACTAATATGCTTACTAATGAACAAATAGAAAAAGTATTAAATGACCCTGAATTAGAAATAGAAGAAAAGGTGAGTAAATTAATTAGAAAATGTAATGCTAGGGGAGGAACAGATAATATTTCTATCGCGTATTTAGTAATAAATGAAGGGAGTAAGGAATTGTGATAATGAAAGGGCAAAAAATTAGCGACCGTTACCAGATAATTAAATCAATTGGTGAAGGTGGTATGGCTAATGTTTATCTTGCTTATGATACAATTTTAGACCGAAATGTAGCAGTTAAAGTTTTAAGAGGAGACTTATCAAATGATGAAAAGTTTGTAAGACGTTTTCAAAGAGAAGCTCTCGCGGCCTCAAGTCTTGCTCACCCAAATATTGTCGAAGTATATGATGTCGGGGAAGATGGGGGCGAATATTATATTGTGATGGAATATATTGAAGGTAAACATTTAAAGAATTTACTTAAAAAACGAGGTAAATTAACTTTAAGTGAAGCAGTCGATATTATGTTACAAATAACAGATGGTATGAGTGTTGCTCATGACTCTTATATCATACATAGAGATATTAAACCTCAAAATATAATGATACTTGAAAATGGTTTAGTAAAAATTACAGATTTTGGAATTGCTATGGCTATGAATGCTACGCAAATGACTCAAACTAATTCAGTCATGGGAAGTGTCCATTATCTTCCTCCCGAACAAGCAAGTGGTCAAGGTTCAACTCTCCAAAGTGATATATATTCCATGGGTATTGTAATGTATGAGCTTATAAGTGGTGAACTTCCCTTTAAAGGAGATAATGCTGTTGAAATAGCCTTAAAACACTTAAAAGAACCAATCCCTGATATTCGTGAAAAAGTAGCAAATGTCCCAAACTCGATATTTAATATTATAAAAAGAGCAACAGCCAAAAATCCTAAAAATAGATATAATGATGCTAGAGAAATGCATGATGATTTAAAAACTTGTTTAGATGATTCTAGAATATTAGAACCAATTATAACATTTAAATATTCTGAAGTTGATACAGATGATGCCAAAATTATGAAAATGGTTAAAAATTCTAAAGAAAAAGAAAAAGAAGAAAAACAAATAAAAAAAGAAGAGAAAGAAGAAGTTATTGCAAAAAAAATAACGGGTGATGATTTGAAAAAGCAAAATAGATTATTAATAGTATTAGCCTTTATATTTACAGGCTTAATTGTGGGAATTACCTCAGTAATTGTTTTAATTCCTATTATAACTAAAAGTGGAAAACAAGCAACTATTCCTGATGTTTCTAATTTAAGTATAGGAAGTGCTATCGAAAAATTACAAGATAAAGGATTTATTGTCTTAGATGATTATATTGAAGAATCATCAACAGAAATAGAAGAAGGAAAAGTAATTGGAACTAAGCCTGAAATAGGTTCTAAAAGAAAAGAAGGAACAGAAATAACTCTTAGAGTTTCTCTTGGCGATACTCAAGTTACAATAGAAGATTATACTGGCGAAAATTATAATGAAATAAAGGGAAGACTAGAAGCTTTAGGTTTAATTGTTAGATTATATGCTAAAGATGTTGAAGAAGATAAAGAAGAAAATTACGAACCAACCGAGATTATTGACCAATCTGTAAAGGCTGGTGAAAAATTATCTGTTGGCGAAACAATTATTCTTTACTATCCTAATGTTATTAGAGAATATCCTGATTTTACTGATGGCTCATTTACAGTAGAAGATGTTGAAGATTTTGCCGATACTTATGAACTTACACTTGATGTTGAATATGTTACTACTAATGAATATGAACCAGGTACCATTTATTATCAATCAAAACCAGAAGGTTATCAAATTGTATCTGGTCAATCATTTAGAATTAAAGTTGCTGAGAAAGATAGTAATGAAATAATTGATGATGACTGTGGAGGGTTATGTTAAGGGGTAAAATAATTAAAAATATAAGTAATTTATATCGAGTTAAAGTAGATAATAATTATTATGATTGTACACCAAGGGGTAAGTTTCGTAGTGAGGGATTTACTCCTCTTGTTGGTGATATAGTAGAAATTGATGAAAAAAATAATTATATACTAAATATTTTAAGAAGGAAAAATGAACTAGATAGACCTAGAATAAGTAATATTGATATTGCATTAATTGTAACTAGTCTAAAAGAACCTGACTTATCTTTAAATTTATTAGATAAAGAATTAGTTAGTATTATCTTAGAAAATATTGAACCTGTTATTTGTTTTACAAAGCTAGATATGTGTAATAAAAAAGAATTAAATGAATTAAAAGTTCTAATAAAATATTATGAAAGTCTAGATATTAAAGTCTTTACTAATCAAAATTTAAAAGAATTAACTAATTATTTAAAAGATAAATATATTGTTTTAACAGGTCAAACTGGGGCAGGTAAATCTAGTTTAATAAATAAAATAGATTCTTCTAAAAATATTTTAGAGGGTGCTATAAGTAAAGCTTTAGGTAGAGGAAAACATACAACTAGACATACCCAAATTTATCAAATAAAGGATTTTTATATCGCTGATACTCCAGGATTTTCTTCTTTATCTTTAAAAAAATATTCCAAAGAAGAAATAAAAAAAGCCTTTAGAGAATTTAATAAAGTATCTTGTTTATATAAAGATTGTAGTCATATAAAAGAACAAGATTGCACCATAAAAGAACTTGTTGCTAAAAAAGTTATATTAAAATCAAGATATGATAATTATTGCAGTTTTTATAAGGAAGTTATTTAAAAGGAGGTCAAATGGAAATATCTGTTTCTTATTTAAGTAGTTTATATAGTAAAGAAAAAACAATTATGAATATTGAAAGTACTAATGCTAACTATATTCATGTTGATTTAATGGACGGAGGATTTGTCCCTAAAAAGAATTTTGAGATAAATGATATTGTAAAATTATTAAAAAATCATGAACTTCCTCTTGATATACATTTAATGGTATTTGACCCACTTTTATATATCGATGATTTAGCTAAGTTAAATCCTACTTATATTACATTTCATTTAGAGGCAACAAAAGATATTGTAAAAACTATTGAGAAAATTAAAAGATATAATATTAAAGTAGGATTATCTATTAAACCTGAGACTAATATCTTAGAATTAATGCCTTATTTAAGTATTGTTGATTTAGTTTTAGTTATGAGTGTAGAGCCAGGCGCGGGTGGGCAAAAGTTTTTAGATAAATCTATAAATCGAGTAGAAATCCTAAAAACTTACCGCGAAAATAATAATTTAAATTATAAAATAGAAATAGATGGAGGAATAAATGATGAAACTATCAAAAAAGTCTCGGCTAATATCGATATTGCGGTTTCCGGTTCCTTTATTTGTATGAGTAAGTCTTATCAAGAAAAAATAAATTTATTAAGAAAATAGAAAGATTGTGGTGTTTATGAAGTGTAATCGATGTGGAACAGAAAATGAAAAAGATGCTAATTTTTGTAAAAATTGTGGTAACAATCTAAAAAAAGATTATGCACTAGTATATATTCTGATATGTATATTTTGTGAACTTTTAGGTTTTTGTTTTAATATTCCTTGGCTTTTTTGGATAGGAGTAATAGACATAATAACAGCGAAGATAAGATGTCCTAGAAATTTAATTATTCAAATATTATTTTGGGCAACAATTATATCTTTGATTTTAGTTTTTATTTATATGTGTTGGATTATATGGATGTGTAACAATTCTGTATCTTCTTGTTTAGGTGGCTAAAATGTTTAATATAAATATCCCTTTTTATGGAATAATGATTTTATTTTCCCTTCTTATAAATATAATAGTGGTTATGTTTATTTATAAAAAATATAATTTTACAAGGGATGAAATTATTGGAGCTTTAGTTTATGAAAATATGGGAATAATTTTAGGAGCAAAGTTATTAACATATATTGAAAATTATAGTATAAATAGTAATTTTGATTTTTTAAGTTTAGGTTTATCTTCTTATGGTGCTTGTATTGGGGCTCTTTTATCTTTAATTATATTTGGTATACAATTTAAGAAATCTTTAAAAGATATGTTTTTTACTTTTACTCCATCTATACCTTTAATGTATGCGATAGGAAAAATTGGATGTTTTCTAGTTGGATGTTGTTATGGAATTAAATATAATGGAATAGGAAGTATTATGTATAAATATTCTAAAATAGCTCCTAATTATATTAAGTTATTTCCAGTTCAAATATTAGAAACTATTGTATTTTTACTCATTTTTATTTATTTAATAAATAGAATTATAAGAAATAAATTTAATTGGAAAACAGTAGGTATATGCTTTATAATATCAGGTTTTTCAAAGTTTATTTTGGACTATTTTAGATTTAGCCATGCTAATATATTTCTATCATTAAATCAAATAATAAGTATAATTTTTATGTTAATAGGTTGTATAATATATAT
>CANQTE010000048.1 GCA_947626695.1 uncultured Bacilli bacterium
TAATTAATTCTAGATGTTCTTTAATAGACCTCGAAAAACTTGTAAGATACATCGTAAGTTCATTTGTTAAATCTCTTATATCTTTATCACTACTTTTTAAAACATTTATTTTTAAAATTATATCTAAAATTTCTGTTTGATAATTAATCTGTGCGACAAATTTGCGAATTTCCTTAATATTATCTTCATGCTTCTCTAATAAAGTCAAAATAAACCCTCCCAAAAACAAGACTTATTTTAACATACATTATTTAAATTGTCTATAAGCATGATGGGCTTCTAATGGAATATTTTTAATACTCGCAAGTTCACTTACACTTACAACATTATAACCATTTAAATATAACCATGGAAGAATTACTTTTAAAGCTTCATAACTAGTCTCATATAATTCATGCATTAAAATTATAGAACCATCACTAACATTTTCTTTAATATAATTTACAATATGGTCTACATCTCTATATCGCCAATCTTCAGTATCTAAATTCCATAAAATAAAAGGACTATTTATATTATTTAAATTAGTACTATTATAAGAACCATATGGAGGCCTAAGTAATTTTATATAATCACCTGTAATATTATGATATAAATTATTTACTTTATTTAAACTTTCTGCAACTTTAGTACTATTATTTGTTTTAATATTCATATGTTCCCAAGAGTGAGAGCCAATTTCATTCCCCGATTTATATGTTTCTAAAACACAAGACTGACAAGAGTTCATCATATTACCAACCATAAAAAATGTTGCAGTTGCCCTATTTTGTCTTAATGTCTCTAATATTAAAGGATTATATTTACTAGAAGGTCCATCATCAAAGGTAAGAGCAACACTCTTCTCGTAAATAATCTTTTCTTCATTTTCATATTCTTTATCTAAATTAGGAGTAAACTTAATTAAATCTTTTATTTCATTATAATTAATAGCTAAACTTATATTTGAAATAGATGCTTCATAATCATAATAATAAATAATTACTTCATTATCTTTAACATAATATTCTTTATACCCTTTATTATCTTTATTAGAATTTATTTCATCAACAATAAATGCCGGATATTTTAACTCTAATAGCTCTCTTTCTTTTAAGGCAAATTTATCTTTATTATTTATTAAATCATTAAATGTTTTTATATTACCTGTATGATTATCTATTATAACACTTTTGTATTTATCATTATCTATATAAACAAGACTTGTTATATCATCTAAATTAGTACTTTCATAAGCTAAATTTAGGTCTTTGTAAGTATCTTTAATATCACTAATAATTTCTTCTTTCGTGGGTGTTAAAGACTTCTTTTCTGTGTTAATATTAGCTAAATTTTTAGTTATATAAACAATCCCAACCACAAATAGAATAAAAACTATCACACTTACAATAATCATTTCTCCTAAACGCTTACTACTAGAACTCATTTAATATCACTACCTATTTATTATTATAACTCATTTTAAATATTTTTAACATCTTTTTTATTAAAATAGACATAGGATATACATAGCATAATAACTATATAAATAATTACTATACCAAGAGAAAAACTCCAAGAAAAATTATACGGATTACTCGTTTTATTAACTAGATAATCAAAATTCCAATGTAATGATATAAAGTATTTAAATATCCGAGTATTATATATTAAAGCTAAATTAGAAATTACATTACCTATTAAATAGAATAAAAATGTACATGTAATGGCCGCGCTTGTTGATGTAGTAACTGTACTAAGTAAAAAACATAATATGCTAAGTACTAAATATTCTGGTAAACTACTAAGTAGTAAAAGTCCTAAATATTTAAGAACATGATAAGCTTCTATAACTCCATTATGATATATTAAAACAGGAACACTTAATGAATTAAATCCTAAAATAATTCCTCCAAGTATAATTTCTATTAAAACCATAAATAGTAATATAATAGGAATTAATAACATAATAGTAAGTAATTTAGCCGTTAAAATACTACTTCTTTTATATGGCTTAGTAAGTAAATATTTAATCGTTCCTTTATTAAATTCTTCACTAATAATAGAACCACTTATCATAATAACATAAATAAGAATAAATAATCCAAACTCTCCTGAAAAATTCTTTAATACTGCTCCTAAAGAGTTATTACTTAAAGCATCTACTTTTTTTTCTAAAATATAATTATTAATAGCCATTTCTTCTTCTAAAGCTTCATATCTTTTTTGCATTTCACTATTTAAATTACTCATTTCTTTTAAATTATAATATTCATTTAAATCTGTTTTTATAGTAATAATTGCTTTATTTAAATAATTATCTTCAGCATAATTAACATTATTTTTAAGACGATATTCCTCTAAAGATTTAGCTTTCTCTAATCTTTCACTTTTATTTTCACTTAAACTTTCATTTATATCATTTAACTCTAAATTAGTGAAATATCTCCAATCTTTTTTCTTTATATAATTTTTATATTCTTCTATTTGTTCATCTATATCAGTAATATCTTCTTTTGTAATAAATTTTTTACTATTTTTCTCTAAAATTAAATCATATAATTTATTATCAATAATATAAGCCATATCTTTATAATCTTTTTTCAACTCTTCTGTTTCTAATATTGTTATATTAGTAACATATTGTTCTAATTCTAGAGCATTATTTAAATTTAAACTCTTATTTTCTTCTTTAAGTTCATCTGTATATAAATTATCTATATTTAATAATGTATTCATTTCTTTATATATAACATTAGTTAAAATAGAATAAAACATAAATATAACAGTAATAACTAAAAAACTCTTTTTATGAAATATCTTTTTTAATTCTGCTTTAATTAACTTAATCAATTTTTTTACCTCCTGCGATTTTTATAAACGCTTCTTCTAAAGATAAATCTTCTTTTTTTATCTCATAAACTTTAATATCATTTAAAACTACCCTTTTAATAAACTCTCCCATAGCCTCTTCATCTTTTATTATTTCTACATAATTATTATCTATTATTTTATCTATATTAGTTAAATATTTTTTTATTTTAGAAGTATTATCAGTTTTAAGAATATATTTATTTTCATCTATTTTTTTAATGTCTTTGATACTTTTAACGGCAAGAACTTCTCCATGTGATATAATGCATACTTTATTACAAAAACTTTCAAGCTCACTTAAATTATGACTAGATATTAATATACCAATATGTTCTTTAGATAATTTTAAAAGTAATTCTCTTAAATCTTTTATTCCCTCAGGGTCAAGGCCATTTGTAGGTTCATCTAATATTAACAAATTAGGATTATTAATAAGGGCAATAGCAATACCTAATCTTTGTCTCATACCTAAAGAATATTTACTTACTTTATCATAAATTCTATTTTCAAGCCCTACTAACTTAATAATATCCATGATACTATCTTCACTTATATTTTTATAATAACTAGCTTGCAGAAGTAAATTTTCATAGCCTGTTAAATACGTATAAACATCTGGAGCTTCCACTAAGGCACCAACTTTTGATATAGCTTTAACAAAATTTTTCTTTAAACTATAATTATTAATTATTACTTCTCCTTTAGTTATTTTTTGAAGTCCTAAAATACATTTGATACTAGTTGTTTTTCCCGCCCCATTAGGACCAATAAAAGCTAAAATATCTCCCTCATTTATTTCAAAAGAAACATTTTTTAGTACTTCTTTTTTTCCAAACTTTTTACATAAATTTTCAACTTTTAATATATTCATAATTATTCCTTTCTATCGAGTTAAAGTGGTCTTAAATAATATATCATAAAATTGATATATATTCAAGTTTAGCTAAAAAGCACATCTTTAAATCTTTATTATTTAGAAAAAAATGCTATTTTTTTCATAAGCATTTTTATTTTATCATTAATTCAAATTTATTCGACATAATATAAAGCTCCTTCTTCTTCATAATGTTTAGCTTTTAAAGTCAACTTTTTAGGTATATTTAATCCATCATAAGAATTATTATTTTCATCATAATAATTAGCAAATGTTTCATATAGTATTTGAGGGTCAGTTTCATCTCTACTTAACATATCATTTATAGCGACTTCAATAGGAGATACTTTAATACCATTATGAATAATAAAAGGTACACTGTCTAAATCTTTAACTAAAAAACATTTAATATAAGGCAAGTTAAAATTTACAGTAGAATACACAAAAACTTGTGTTCTAAAGCCTCCATTAGAATAGCCAAGTAAGTCAGTGGCACTTTCTAAGCATACAATGCAATCTAAATTTTTTAATAAGATTTTATATACATCACAAAAGCTCATTAGTTTACTCTTACTATCTATTTCAGACGCTCTTTCAAAAATACTTTTATTATTTTCATTCATAAGTGCTTTCTCCCTTCTTTCTTTATTATTATACAATAAATATTTTGATATTTCAAATCATTTTCATTTTCTTAAAATTAAAGTTCCATGTTTACCTTTGGTATTAATTTAAGCAAAAAGAAAAAGAAAGTTTAATCTTTATCGCTTTCTTCTAACATTGTCGTAATAAATATTCCATAACCTGTTTTAACATTATCAGTTACAACATGAGTTACAGCCCCGATTAATTTTCCATTTTGTACTATCGGAGAGCCACTCATACCTTGAACTATTCCCCCAGTTTCTTTTAATAATCTTTCATCAGTTATTTCAAAAGTTATATTTTTAATATCACTATTAAGATTTATTTTCGTTATTTTAATAGTAAATTCTTCAATATCTTCTCCATTTAAAACTGTATAAATTGTAGCATCTCCAAGTTCTACTTGAGAAGGCTTTCCAACATCAATTAATCTTTTTTCATCTACATTACTATACCAGGAACCATATATACCATATTTAGTATTTTTAGTTATATCACCATAAGTATTTTGATAATAAAATTTAGCATTTTTACTTCCTGGTGAGCCATCTTTACTCATTTCAATACTACTAATACTATTTTCAAAAATAGAACCACTTTTTACTTCAATCATTTTAGATGTGTTAGATTCAATTACCTCATGACCTAAACAGCCATATGTATCACCATCTATAAAGGATACAGTTCCTATACCAGTAATAGAATCTTTAACGTATAATCCCGTTTTATATATGCCTCCGACATTTTCTAAAATAATATCAGTAGTATCTTCCTTCTTTCCTCTTTTATAAGTAATATTAACTTTATTATCTTCTAAATTATCTTCAATAGCTTTAGTTAATTCAGAAGTAGTATTTACTTTAGTATTACCAACTTTAACAATTATATCTCCTTCTTTTAAAGAAGTTTTAGGTTTACTTCCATTTATATTATAGAATCCTATTACCATGATACCTTCACTTTTAATATTTATACCTACTGTATTTCCACCTAAATATACTCTATCAGAATAAGCAAAAACATTTAAAGGAAAGCCTATAATACATAAAAAAACTATAAATTTTTTCATACATATCACCCAATAATAGTATGGATAAATTATAGTTTTAAATAATGGTAATAATTAGTATTGTCTTCCAAAATATAAACGATATTTTGCAGGTTTATTACAACAAACACAATTAGTAGTTATTTCTTCATCTTCAATTAAACAACGTGATTTCATATTAAAATCTTCTTTAATTTTATTCTCACAAGCAACATCACCACACCAATTAGCTTTAATAAAACCTGGTTTATTATTAGCAATTTCTGTAAATTCTTTATAATCATGTGCTTCATAAATCATTGAATCACGTCTTTTTAAAGCTTTATTATACATATCATCTTGCATTTTAATAAATAATGTATTAAGAGTAGAAATAATATCTTTAATATTACAAGTTATTTTCTCTAAAGTATCTCTTCTTACTAATGTAACTTTATTTTCTTTTAAATCTCTTGGTCCTATCTCTATTCTAACAGGATAACCCTTAACTTCTGCTTGGGCAAATTTATAACCTGGCGTTTTATTACTATTATCTATTTTATAACTTATATTATTATTATTTAATTCTTCCTCTATTTTTTTAACGCTTTCTATAACTTCTATCTTATCATTTATAGGAATTAAAATAACTTTTACTGGTGCTATTTTAGGTGGTATAACAAGCCCCCTATCATCACCATGAACCATAATTAAAGCTCCAATCATTCTTGTTGTAACTCCCCAACTAGTTTGATATGGTGTAACAAGCTTATTATCTTTATTTAAATATTCTATTCCAAAAGAAGCTGCAAAATTTTGTCCAAAATAATGACTTGTTCCATTTTGTAATGCTACTCCATCATACATCATAGCTTCTAAAGAATAAGAACTTACTGCTCCCGCAAATTTTTCTTTTTCTGTTTTTTTACCAATAATTACTGGTATAGCTAAATAATTTTTTTGAAAATCTTCATATATATGTAACATTCTTAATGTCTCAGCAATAGCTTCTTCCTCCGTCGCATGCATTGTATGTCCTTCTTGCCAAAGTATTTCCCTACTTCTTAAAAATGGTCTTGTTGTTTTTTCCCATCTTACTATTGTACACCACTGATTATAAAGTTTTGGTAAATCACGATATGATTTAATAACTTTTTTATAATAATCACAAAATAAAACTTCACTTGTAGGTCTTACACATAGTCTTTCATCTAATTTTTCTTTACCACCTTCTGTTACCCAAGCAACTTCTGGTGCAAAACCTTGAACATGTTCTTTTTCAATATTTAATAAACTTTCTGGTATAAATAAAGGCATTTGGACATTCTCATGACCTGTTTTTTTAAAGCTCTCATCAAGAATTTTTTGCATACTTTCCCATATAGCGTAACCATAAGGACATATAATCATACTTCCTTTAACACTAGAATAATCAATAAGTCCTGCTTTAGTAACAACATCTGTGTACCATTTTGCAAAATCAATATCACGACTAGTTATATCTTTTACATCACCCATTATAGACCTCCTACTCACTAACTTCAAAATTCTCTAATTCTTTACTTTCTGTTAATATTTTATTTACTTTATCTGTTGCCGTATTTAACTTTTCACTACAATATTTAGCAAGCTTCATAGCTTCTGTATATTTATCTATTGCCGAATCTAATTCAACATTACCACTTTCTAATTCTTTTACTAACCCCTCTAATTCTTTTAACGCATCTTCAAATGATTTTTCCATATCCTACACTCCTAATCTCTAATTTTTTTTACGCATTAATCTTAAAGTATCATCTCTATTATATTCTTCATCAATTTTAACTCTAATAAAACTTTCATCTAACACTTTTTCATAAGCTTTAACCTTTTTATCGGTAACAATTCTTATTTTTTCATTTATTTCATCTATATAATCTTTAATTCTCATCAAATCTTGTTCCATAAGTCTAACTTCTTCATTTAAACTTACATTTTTCTTTTCTAATTGTTTTAATTTACTTTGTGATTTTTTTAATTCTTTTCTTAAATCTTCTAAATTATTTTTCTTAATTACTCGAAATTCATCATAACTTGGAATAAACTCTTCCTTAACATATACTCCTAATAAAAGTAAATTTATTATAATATTACATATTAAACTCTTAGTACTAGAAGCAAGTATTAAAGCATTAACTAGTACCTCAATAATTATAAAGCCTCTAAGACTTTCTTTTAATCTTTTTATTAATTCTTCTTTAGTATATGATTCCATAATTTCTATTGCATTTTCTAATCGTTTAATTTTTCTATTTAAGTCTTTTTCTTCTTTTAGAGATTTATCTCTTTCTTGTTTTTTATCACTAAAACTTTTAGTTAAATCCCTTTCTTCTTCTTTTTTAATATTTAACATATCATTTAATTCTTTAATTAAAATATCATATTTATTCATAATTAACCTCCCTAACTTCTGCTTTCAATTTTCCTTTATGTAATCTAATATTAATTATATCATTTTCACATATATTAGAAGCATTTTTTACTATTATATTATCTTTTGTAACTAAAGAATAACCCTTATCTAATATTCCTAATGGATTTACTAATTTTAAAGTATTAAGTAATATTTGATAACTATGAGTATTTTTAATTATAATATTATTAATATTAGTATCTAAAGATTTTTCTGTATATATTAACCTTTCCTTTTTTAAATCAAATAAACTCATAGGATTATTAAGGACAAAAGAAGATTCTAAATTATTTAAAATTAATTTATAATTATCTAATTTTTTACTTATATAATTATTTAAAGTATCTATATAATTATCTAAGGCTTGTTCTTTTAATTCATATAAAGATAAAGGATTTTTTAATATAAATGAATCTAATATATTATCTAATCTTAATTTATTTTTATGAATTAAATTACTAATAAATTCATTTATTCTTATTTCATATGAATTAATCATATTATTTATTTCATTAACGGTTGGAACAGCCATCTCGGCCGCGCCAGTTGGAGTTGGTGCCCGCATGTCGGCAACAAAATCTGCGATAGTAAAATCAACTTCATGACCTACTGCACTAATAATTGGTACTCTTGCATCAAATATAGCCCGAGCAACACACTCTTCATTAAAAGCCCACAAGTCTTCAATTGAGCCACCACCTCGGCCAATTATTAAAACATCTAAATCATATTTCCCAGAATCTGCCTCTTTTATCTGTTTTACTATATCTTCTTTAGCGTATTCTCCTTGAACTAAAGCCGGGAAAAGAATAGTTTCTGTTATAGGAAATCTTCTTTTTATCGTTGATAATATATCTCTAATCGCCGCCCCAGTTGGTGCGGTAATAATACCAACTCTTTTAGGTATTTTAGGAATAGCTTTTTTATATTTACTATCAAATAAACCTTCTTTAGCTAATTTTTCTTTTAATTTTTCAAACTCTAAATAAAGATTTCCCAGTCCATCAGGTTCCATTTTATCAACATATATTTGATATGTCCCTTGAAGAGGATAACAAGATATTCTTCCTTCCACTAAAACATTCATTCCATCTTCAGGGGCAAACTTAATTGCAACAGCACTTGAATAAAACATTACCGCACTTATTCTTGATGTATCATCTTTTAAAGTAAAATATAAGTGTCCCCTAGAATGACTTTTAAAATTTGATATCTCTCCTCTTAAATAAACTTTCTTTAAATAAGGATTATCATCAAACATAGTTTTTATATACATATTTAAATCACTTATTTTTAAATATTTATTCATGTCCATATTTATCTTCCTTTATTCTTTAATTAATCTATCTAATACTGCATTAATAATTTTCCGAACAGCTTCATCACTATATTTTTTAGCTAGCTCTACAGCTTCATTTATAACTACAACATGAGGTGTATCCGTATATTTAAGTTCATATATGGCAATTCTTAAAATAGCCGCTCCAGTTTTATCTATTCTTGTAATATCCCAATCTTTCATTTTACTATTAGCAAGCATATCTAATTCATCTTTATATTTAATAACACCATAAACTATATTTTTTACAAAATCATTTTCAACTTCTATATTATCTTTAATTATATCATCAATATTACAATTAACATTATTCGATACTCTAATATCATATTGATATAAAATAATCATAATTTTTTCTCTTAATTCACTCCTAGTTAAAGCCATATAAAATCACCTTTTTTAATTATATCTTATATTTAAAAATAATTCAATTAAAAAAGGTATTCTAATACCCAATAATTAATACTTATGCTAAACTTTGTATTTCTTTCATAGATAAGCCTGTTACTTTAGATATATCTTTTTTAGACATATTAAGTTTTAACATATTTTGAGCTATTGTAACTTTTTCTTTTCTTATGCCCTTATTCTCCGCGATATAATCAGACCAATCTGCAAATATTTTCTTTGTTCTTTCATCATTAACATATTCTTCACACCATTTATCAAATGCCATAAGTAATTCATCTCCTCTCGCTAATTCTTTTCTTTCTTCGGCAGTTTTTGCACCAATAAATCTTAACCATCTTTGTTGTAAGTTATTTTTATCATATACCATTTTATTTACTATGTCAAGACGATAATATTTTAGACGGTGTCTAAATTTATCGGAATATTAAAAAAGAAAGAACTCTGTGGTATAATATACCTATAAAAAATAAAAAT
>CANQTE010000049.1 GCA_947626695.1 uncultured Bacilli bacterium
AGGAAATGAATTAAATAAAAATGTCGAAAAACCTACAAAAATATTTTAGCATTATCATTTGGGTGTGAATTGTAACACATTGTATTATTTAAGTAAAAAAATGCTTGACTTTCATATAGTATAATGATATATTATTTGTGCATTTTAAATTGAAGTTCTATCTAGGTAGAACTTGATTTAATAGGAAATCTGATACACCAGGGTGTGTGTTAATTAGGAGGGAGGAAATTAGATGCCAACAATTAATCAACTAGTAAAGAAAAATAGAAAGAGTAAAAATAAGAAAAGTAAATCTCCAGTTTTACAAGTAGGTTACAATGTTATGACTAGACGTCAAACAGATACAAAAGGACCTCAAAAGCGTGGAGTATGTACAAGAGTTGGAACAAAAACACCAAAGAAGCCAAACTCAGCTTTACGTAAATATGCACGTGTTAGACTTTCTAATGGTAAAGAAGTAGATTGCTATATTCCAGGAGAAGGACATAATTTACAAGAGCATAGTGTTGTTCTTGTTCGTGGTGGACGTGTTAAAGATTTAATTGGTGTTCGTTATCATATTGTACGTGGAACACTTGATACTCAAGGTGTTAATAACAGAAAACAAGGACGTAGTAAATACGGAACTAAAAAACCTAAAAATTAAAGAGAAAGGAGATAAATTATGCGTAAAAGAAGAGCAATAAAAAGAGATGTTTTACCTGATCCAATATATAATTCTAAAACAGTTACTAAGTTAGTTAATAGAATTATGAAAGATGGAAAAAAGGGAACAGCTGAGAAAATTCTTTATGAAGCATTCAACATAATAAAAGAAAAGACTGGTAAAGACCCAATGGAAGTATATAACCAAGCTTTAGAAAATGTTAAGCCAGCTTTAGAAGTTAAGTCAAGAAGAGTTGGTGGGTCAAATTACCAAGTTCCAATGGAAGTTACTGATGAACGAGCACAAACTTTAGCACTTCGTTGGATAGTTAATTATGCAAACACAAGAAATGGAAAGGGAATGGCCATTAATTTAGCAAATGAGTTAATTGATGCATCAAATGGTGTTGGTGGTGCTGTTAAAAAGAGAGAAGATACTCATAAAATGGCAGAAGCAAATAAAGCATTTGCTCATTATAAATGGTAAGAGACTATGGCAAGAGATGTTAGTTTAGAGAAAATTAGAAATATTGGAATAATGGCGCATATAGACGCGGGAAAAACAACATTTACAGAAAGAGTATTATTTCATACAGGAATAACTCATAAAATTGGAGAAACTCATGATGGAGAATCTCAAATGGATTGGATGGACCAAGAAAAAGAAAGAGGTATTACAATTACTAGTGCAGCGACAACTGCTCATTGGAAAGGATACCGTTATAATATAATTGATACTCCAGGACATGTCGATTTTACGATTGAAGTTCAAAGAAGTTTAAGAGTACTTGATGGGGCAATAGCTCTACTTGATGCTCAAGCAGGTGTAGAACCTCAAACTGAAACTGTATGGAGACAAGCTAATGAATATAAAGTTCCAAGAATGATATTTGTCAATAAAATGGACAAAATGGGAGCAGATTTTGTTTATAGCTTAGATACTATTGATAAAAGATTAGGGGCTAAAGCTAAAGCTATTGCATGGCCAATTGGGTCTGAGTCTGAATTTAATGGTATAGTTGATATATTAAATAGAAAAGCTTATCATTATGATGGTGGAGAACATGAAGAATATACAGAAATAGAAATTCCAGCAGATTTAAAAGACTTAATTGAAGAAAAGAGAGCAGAATTAATCGAGACAGCAGTTGAATTTGATGATGAATTAATGATGGCTTATTTAGATGGACAAGAACTTAGTATTGAAGATATTAAAAAAGCTATACGTAAAGGAACACTTGCTGCGGAGTTCTTCCCAGTTATGTGTGGTTCTGCTTTATCAAATATGGGTGTTAAATTTGCTCTTGATGCTGTAATAGATTACCTACCTAGTCCAATTGATGTTGAGGCAATTGATTGTGTAGATATGAATGGTAATGATGTTAAGAGACACCCAAGTGATAGTGAGCCTTTTACTGCTTTAGCATTTAAAATTATGACTGACCCTTATGTAGGACGTTTATCATTCTTTAGAGTTTATTCAGGAGTTTTACATAGTGGTTCTTATGTTCTTAATTCAACTAAGGGAGAAAAAGAGAGAATTGGACGTATCTTACAAATGCATGCAAATCAAAGAAAAGAAATTACAGAAGTATATGCAGGAGAAATAGCTGCTGCAGTGGGACTTAAAAATACGACTACTGCTGATACATTATGTGATGAGAAAGCTCCATGTATTATGAAGGGTATGGAATTCCCTGACCCAGTTATTGATATAGCAATTGAGCCTAAGAGTAAAAATGACCAAGATAAAATGGCCCTTGCTTTACAAAAATTAGTTGAAGAAGACCCAACTTTAAGAGTTAAAACTGACCATGAAACTGGACAAACTGTTCTTTCTGGTATGGGAGAGTTACATTTAGATATTATAATTGACCGTATGAGAAGAGAATTTAATGTTGAATGTAACAGTGGTAAGCCACAAGTTGCTTATAGAGAAACTATTAAAACTGCTGGAGATTGTGAAGGTAAATACATTAAGCAATCTGGTGGACGTGGACAATATGGACATGTTTGGGTTAAGTTTGAACCTAATCCAGGTAAAGGTTATGAGTTTGTAGATGCAATTGTTGGAGGTGTAGTTCCTCGTGAATATATACCTGTAACAGATAAAGGTTTACAAGAAGCTATGGCTGGTGGAATACTTGCAGGTTATCCAATGGTTGATATTAAAGCAACATTATTTGATGGTTCTTATCATGATGTAGACTCATCAGAAATGGCATTTAAAATTGCAGCGTCTATGGCTTTGAAAGAAGCTAAAAATAAATGTAATCCTGTACTTTTAGAGCCTATTATGAGTGTTGAAGTAATAGTACCAGATGAATATATGGGTAATGTTATGGGAGATTTAACTAGTCGTCGTGGTAAACCTATGGGACAAGAATCTCGTGGTAATGCTTTATCTATTAAAGCAATGGTTCCTTTAGCAGAGATGTTTGGATATGCAACAAGTTTACGTTCTAATACACAAGGACGTGGAAATTTCACAATGACATTAGACCATTATGAAGAAGTTCCAAAATCTATTGCAGAGGAAATTATTAAGAAAAATAGTGTTAATTAAAAATTAATACAAATAAAGTTAAATAATACTTGAAAAATGTTCAAGCATTAGATAAAATATTAATATATTGAAAGGAGAAAAAAATAATGGCAAGAGAAAAATTTGACCGTTCTAAAGAGCACGTTAATATTGGTACTATTGGACATGTTGACCATGGTAAAACAACATTAACTGCCGCAATTACAAAATATTTTGGTACATTTGTTGATTATGCTGATATCGATAAAGCACCAGAGGAAAGGGAAAGAGGTATTACAATTAATACTGCTCACGTTGAGTATGAAACTGAAAAACGTCATTATGCTCACGTTGACTGTCCAGGACATGCCGATTATGTTAAAAACATGATTACAGGTGCTGCCCAAATGGATGGAGCTATACTAGTTGTATCAGCTGCTGATGGACCTATGCCTCAAACTAGAGAGCATATCTTACTATCTCGTCAAGTTGGTGTTCCTAAAATCGTTGTTTACATGAATAAATGTGACCAAGTTGACGACCCTGAGTTATTAGACTTAGTAGAAATGGAAATTAGAGAATTACTTGGAGAATATGGTTTTGATTCTGAATGTCCTATTATTAGAGGTTCAGCATTAAAAGCTTTAGAAGGTGACGAAGAAGCTGCTCAATCTATTCGTGATTTAATCGCTGCAGTAGATTCATATATTGATGCTCCAGTAAGAGATACTGAAAAACCATTCTTAATGAGTATTGAAGATGTATTTACTATTTCTGGACGTGGTACTGTTGTTACAGGACGTGTTGAAAGAGGTAAATTAAATCTTAATGACGAAGTTGAGATTGTTGGTTTAAAACCTACTAAGAAAACTGTTGTAACAGGAATTGAAATGTTTAGAAAATCACTTGATTATGCACAAGCTGGTGATAATGCTGGTGTATTATTACGTGGTATTGCTCGTGAAGAAGTAGAGCGTGGACAAGTTCTTGCTAAACCAGGAAGTGTTACTCCTCATCATAAATTTAAAGCTAGTGTTTATGTTTTAAGTAAAGAAGAGGGTGGACGTCATACACCATTCTTCTCTAACTATAGACCTCAATTCTACTTTAGAACTACTGATGTTACAGGTGTTATTGAACTTCCTGCTGGAGTTGAAATGGTTATGCCAGGCGATAATGTTGATATGACTGTTGAATTAATTGCTCCAGTTGCACTTGAAAATGGTACTCAATTCTCTATTCGTGAAGGTGGACGTACTGTTGGTGCTGGTGTAGTATCAGAAATTGTTGAGTAATAAAATTTAGGACCTAGAAATAGGTTCTTTTTTTTTGTTCTTTTTAATATATTTTAATGGTGAAGAATATTGGAAAGATTATTTTGTTATAAAGATAATGACTTATATAACTGTTTAAGTTTTTTAGTTAGTAATATAACTAATAAAAAATATATATGGAAAAGAATAGAGTTTAATTTAATGGATAAATTTTGTAATTTAGTTTATTTAACTGATAATAATGATTATAGTTTATATGAAATAGATAAGAAAAAAATATTATTAGAATGGAAGTTTGCTTATATAGATAAAGTTAATAATGGGCTAAAAGAATTTTTCTTAACTAAATCTGAAAATTATATTCAATTAAATTATTTATATGATATTTTTAGTGGAGAATATTTAAAATATATTAATTTAAATGACCTTCAAATAGTAGATGAAGATTATAGCTATATAAAAGAATTTTTATTAGCAGTTAAAGATAAAAGTTTAGAATTAAATAGAAATCTTAGTCTTGAAGAATTATATCTCTTAAGTAATTTATTTATTAATAATTATAAGAATAGAATTAAATTAGAAAGGAGATAAAATGATAGATAAAAATATGATTTGTTCACTTTTAGAGTATCTAATGAGTAATTATTATGGTAGAGAATATAAATGTTATCAAGATAAAATTAACTTAGGATATCATTATTGTACTATGCTTTATATAACTGATGATATTAATTCTGCTAAAAAAGAAATAAAAGATAAATTAGGTATTTATGAAAGAAAAATATTTAATAATGAGAAAGAAGTTAATGATTTTTTCTTAAGTGAAAGTAGATATTATTATTTAATAGATTATATAATAGATACATTTATATATAAAAATATAGAAAATATTAATATAGATAATATAAAGATAGATATGCCATATGTAAAGTTATTTATTAATTATTTACAGAATAATAAAGATAAAGAGAGGCAAATGGTTCTTAATAAAGTAAAGTATAAACATGATTAGTTTACATTTTATTTTGGGAGTGATATAATTTTAAATAGAAATGGTGATAGTATGAAAAAGATATTAAAGTTTTTAATTATATTAATATTAATTGGAGGTATAACATATGGGGGTATAGTTTTATTTAATAAAGATAATAATAAACAAATAGTTAATGATAAAGATAATAGTGAGAATGAGAATAAAGAAGAAGTTATTCCGGAAGTACAAATAGTAGATGTTAATAGTAAAAGCAGACCTTTTGCGGTTATGATTAATAATCTTGGAGCTGCAAGACCATATCATACAGGACTTCAAGATGCTTATTTAGTTTATGAAATAATTGTAGAGGGTGGTATTACAAGATATTTAGCATTATATAAAGATAAATATCCAGAGACTGTTGGAAGTGTGAGAAGTGCAAGACATTATTATTTAGATTATGTACTAGAAAATGATGCTTTTTATGTTCATTGGGGGTGGAGTCCTCAAGCTCAAAGTGATATTAAAACACTTGGTATAGATAATTTTAATGGGCTTACTTTAGGAACACCATATTTTTATCGTAAAAAGTTAAATGTTAGTAGTGAGCATACTGGGTTTACTAATTTAAGGGAAATGAAAAAATATGCAGAATCTAAAAATTATGATTTAGATACTAATAAAGGGTTGTTATTAGATTATAGTGCTACTAGTGTAGATTTAGGGGAAAGTACGCCGGCTTTAAATATTGACTTAAAATATTCTAGTTCTTTTACAACTAATTATGTATATGATAGTAGTTCTAATGTATATAAACAATATGTTAATAATAAAGAACATAGTGATTATGAGACAGGTAAACAATATACAGTTAAGAATATTATTACTTATAAAGTAGGAAATAAAAGTATCGCGGGTGATGTTAAAGGAAGGCAAGATTTAGATAATATAGGAACAGGAGAAGGGTACTATATTACAGAAGGAAAAATGATACCAATTGTTTGGGAGAAGAAATCAAGAAGTAGTAAAACAGTATATAAAAATAAAGAAACTAATAAAGAGATAAAAGTAAATGATGGTAATACTTGGATACATATAGTACCAGATACTGGAGATATTAAGATATCTTAGGAGGGTATATGAATGAGATAATGAATTTTTTGTTAGATAATTATATATGGGTATTAATAATACTTATAATATTAATATTTACTTTAATTGGGTATTTAGTTGATTCTTCTAATAATGATAAGAAAAGTCAAAATAAAGTTAAACCAGTTGTTAAAGTAAAAGAAGAGGAAGAAAAGTTTGCAGTTCATCCATCAGTTGAAGTTTATACAAGTGATGATTTTGATGACCCTTTAATTAAGTAAATTAGATGAGATAAAAAGTTTTTAGATAGCTTTTTAAAGTATCTGAGATAGTTATAATTTCTTTATACCAATTATCAATTAAATTATGATAATAAGTATCTTGAGTTAAAAATTTAGTATCATAAAAATAGTCAATAAATGTATCTAGCCATGTTATAAAGGGAAGTAAATCATATTCGTCTATTTCTTGATAATTATAAAAAGATAAATTTAAAAGATTAGTAATACTAATAGAAAATAGATTAGCATCATATATTAGTCTTTTATAGGAATTTGCAAGAATAGATAAACATTTAGTGTAAAGAAATGTATTTTCAGGGTTAGTTTGACATTTTGTTTGATAAGAATTACATATTGATAGTAAATTAGATGTATAGGGAATAGATAATATTTTATATATGTTCATGAGTTTTCTCCTTAATTATCATATTATAGTTATTTTTTTTAAAATGTAAAGTAAAATTTTTATTTACATTTAGAGATTAATTGTTTATAATTAATTATGGAGGTAATATATATGCAATTAAAAGGAACAAAAACAGAAGCTAATTTAATGGCTGCTTTTGCGGGTGAATCACAAGCTAGAAATAAATATACTTATTATGCTTCACAAGCTAGAAAAGATGGGTATGAACAAATCGCGGCCATATTTGAAGAAACTGCAAATAATGAAAAAGAACATGCAAAAATGTGGTTTAAAGAATTACATGAAGGGAAAGTACCTGATACTCTTACTAATTTAAAAGATGCTGCAAATGGAGAAAATTATGAATGGACTGAAATGTATAAAGAGTTTGCAGAAGTAGCTAAAGAAGAAGGTTTTGATAGAATAGCTAAATTATTTTTAGAAGTAGCTAATATTGAGAAACATCATGAAGAAAGATACATGAAGTTAATTGGAAATATTAATGATGATTTAGTATTTAAAAAAGGTGAAGAAGTAGTTTGGGTATGTCGTAATTGTGGATATGTTTATGTTGGAGATAAAGCTCCTCAAGTATGTCCTGTTTGTAGTCATCCTCAAAGCTTTATGGAATTAAAAGCTGAAAATTATTAATATTAAAAAAAGAGCATTTATTTATAAGTGCTTTTATTTATGACAATAAAAAAATGGAAAAAGTATTTACAATATATATCAAAATATGTTAAAATCAGAACGTAGAACATTTAAGAACAAATGCCTACGAATTATTTCAATTTATAGACATTTATCGTCAAGTTAAATTTTATTTTAACTTTTATGACGGTAAGTGTCGTTTTTATTTTTTAAAATAAATAATGACAATAAAAAAATGTTAAAATTATATTTACAATATATATTAAAATATGTTAAAATCAAAACGTAGAACATTTAAGAACAAATGCCTACAAAAAATTAATTTTTTAGATAGACATTTATCGTCAAGTTAAATTTTATTTTAACTTTTATGACGGTAAGTGTCGTTTTTATTATTATCGGAATTAACTTTAATAATATTATCATAATTAGAATTTCTTCAATCATGACCTTCGCCTTCCTTTCTAACCAAAACCCCGAATACTCAGTAAATTTGGAAATAAGGAAAGGAAAACTGAAAGGTAGGCACCCGTCTTAAATGTTCAAATCTATTATATAACTAAACCTTAGAAAAAAGCAAGAAAATTCGTTCGACATAATTCGACATCACTTATTTTAAATACTTAGGATTGTCTATTTTACCGAGAAGATAATCAGCAGAAATATTATATTTTTTACATATAGTGTATAAAAATGAAGTGGCAATTAAATTTTTCCCTTTTTCATAATCTACTATAACAGTATGAAATGTATTTAAAATAGTAGCCAATTTAACTTGTGTTAAATCGTGTTCTTTTCTAAATTCTTTTAATCTTTTTCGTGATAATTCTAAATTAATATTTTTAATGCTATTTTTATAATTTGGATTATTTGTAAAGTAAAGAATATAATCTATGGAAACATTAAAATAATCTGCTAAAGCAATTAAATGTTTTAATGGAATAATATTTTTTAGTGTTTCATAATGGTTATACGTTTGTCTTGCAAGTCCAATTGCTTTAGCAACTTCTGTTTGGGATAAATTAAGTCCTATTCTTATATCTTTAATTCTTATATTATAATTCATATGCATACTCCTTTGCATATCAATTTTCTCATTTAATTGTAATTGATTAAATATATTGCTCAAAAATGGTACATTTTTCTTGACTTTTAAGATTAACAAGTATATAATTTTAGTATAAGTTAGAAATTTCTAATATTATTGATAATTAGAAAAGAGGAAGATAATTGAAAATTGAAAAGTTAAGTAATGGAAAATATAAGAAATACATAATAATAGTATTAGTTATAAGTATAATTGGAGTTGTAACTATAAATAAAAGTAAAGCTAAATATAGAGTAACACAAAGTATACAGGTAGTGAGTGGTGAAGTTAATTATACTAACCCTGATTTTAGTATGCTAGGAGTAAAATTACAGAGTGCAAAAGGTAGTAGTAGTTATGTTTCTGCGTCTAATAATGAAGTGCCTGCAAGCGGGTATAAGCTAAAACCTTTGGGGACAGGTGCTACTGATAGTTATTGTACTATTAATGGAACAAAAAATAATACAGGTATTAGTATTAGTTATGCAAATGGGAGCGTAACTTTTAGTGGTATTAAAGACCAGGGGACTAGATGTTATTTGTTTTTTGACTTACAGACAGACCCATCTGGTTCAGAACTATTAGGTAAGTATCCTGTAAATAGTACAAGTGAAGGATGTCCAAATTATGAAGATGCTCCATCAGTAACAAGTGTAAAATCTTCAGGAAGTTTGTTCTGTAAAGGGAAAGACGATTTTGGAGATACGTATTATTTTAGAGGAAACCCAACAAATAACTGGGTTAAAATTGGAAACTTTTACTGGAGAATAATAAGATTTAATGGTAATGGTAGTATAAGATTAATATATTCTGGAAATGGTAAAGCTGAAACAAGTGGAACAGGTACTCAATTAAGTTCTACTTCTGCATATCATAGTTCACATGATAATGCAAATTATGTAAAATATATGAATGGTAGTACAGATAGTACCATAAAAGGTGTATTAGATAGTTGGTATAATACTAATTTAAAGAGCACATATGGAAGTAA
>CANQTE010000050.1 GCA_947626695.1 uncultured Bacilli bacterium
TTAAAAAAAGAATAGAGAATTTATAGCTTTAAAGTTTGCTTTAATTTCTTTATTACTTTTTTCTCTATTCTTGAAATATAACTTTGAGAAATACCTAACTTTTCTGCCACTTCCTTTTGAGTTAATTCTAAAGAATTATTTAACCCATATCTAAGAGTCATTATTTCTTTTTCTCTTTCTTCTAAAATATTTATTTCTTTTTCTAATATTTCTTTATTTAATACTCTTTCATATTCATTAGGAACATAATCTATCTCCGTTCCTAAAATATCTTCTAAATGTAACTCATTACCTTCATTATCATAATTTAGGGCATCTTCCAAAGAAATTTCTTTTCTTCTTTTCTTATTTTTCCTTAAAAACATTAATATTTCATTAGAAACACATCTAGAAGCATAAGTAGCAAGTTTTATATTCTTATCTAACTTATAAGTATTTATACCTTTAATTAATCCAATAGAACCAATACTAACTAAATCTTCAACATCATAACCTGTATTTTCATACTTTTTAGCTAAAAAGACTACTAATCTTAAATTATGCTCAATTAATTTATTTTTCGCATCTACATCACCCCTTTGGGCTTTAATTATCGCATCTCTTTCTTCTATTTCATTAAGGGGAGGTGGTAATTTATCAGTTGCCCCCACAAAAAAACATTCATTATATTTGGCTTTTAACCATCTAATTATTTTATTAATCACTTTTTTCCTCCAATATTTTATAATTAAGTAAACAATCTATTCCATTTAATTTAAAATCTGTTTTGCTTAACCCTATTAAATAGTTTTTTATTTCTATATTATTAAGATAAATCTTATCAGGCTTTATACACTCTAACAAAGAATGATTATTTAAACTATTATAGGGAACATACATTGGACTTCTAATATTAATTTTACCCTTTAATACTTTTTTATTAATTAAAATAATAGGCTTATTTGTAATCGGGTCTTTAAGTTTATTACCAGTATCTAAAAAAGCTGAAAGATTAAGTTTAACATCATTAAAAACAATAGTTATCTTATAATAATAATTTTTTATTTCTTTTAAAATATTTAAACTCTTAATAAAGAAATATAAAAAAATAGGAACTAATATAAGTATTACTAAATAATTAATTGTAAGTCCCTCATAATAAAAGACTAACCCTTTATTATAATAAGAAAACTCTACTTTAATAAAATAAAGAAAACCCCCTAAAATAATACTAATCATATAAAAATATAATAAATTACTTATTGTATATTTAATATTTTTATAACCAAAAGCTATTAAACACATACTAAATGCTAAAACTATTTTTATTATAATATTATTTATAGGGATAAATAATATTAATAAAGATAAACTTCCAAATAAAGAAGATAATAATAATTTATATATTCTTGTATATCTTTTTAAAACAATATTAACTGTAAGTAAAATAGAAAAATCTATAAAGTAATTAATTAAGAAAATTATATCTAAATATATAACCATTTTAATCACCATATAGATTATACCTTATATTAATTAAAAATTTTGTCAAATTATCTTCAAACTTTAAGCAAAATCAAATAAACTTAATTGACTAGTTTCTGGTAAATTTCCAAATACCCCTAAAGTACGTAGTTTATCTACAGTTGTAGCATTAACATGACCCCGCATACTAAAATCTTCAATACTATAAAAAGGTTTATTATTTCTTTCTTCTATTATTTTAGTAGCTACTTGGTCACCTAGTCCATCAAGAGTTCTAAATGGACAAATAAGAGTTTTTTTATCTTCCCCGATTAAAAAGTTTTTACCATCACTTTTCTCAATATCAATATTACCAAACCTAAAGCCTCGTGCCGTTGCTTCTAAACATAACTTTAATGTTTCTAAAACACTCGCTTCTTTTTTACTAGCATTAAAACCTTTATTAATAATTTCAAGCATTTTAGCTTTAATTGCATCATATCCTTTTATCATAGTCTCTAAATCAAAATCATCAAAACGTGTTGAAAAATATGTTGCATAATAAACTTCAGGGTGATGTACTTTAAAATACGCGATTCTAAAAGCACTCATTACATAAGCCGCGGCATGGGCCTTAGGAAACATATACTTAATTTTTCCACAAGAATCAATAAACCATTTTTCTATACCCGCTTTTTCCATATCTTCTTTATGTTTAGCCCATGTATCTGGGTCTTTAGAAGCTTTTCCTTTTCGCACAAATTCCATAATTTTAAATGCTTTTAAAGGTTCCATTCCTTTATACATTAAATAGACCATTATATCATCACGACAACCAATTACATCACTAAAAGGAACAACATTATTTCTAATTAATTCTTGAGCATTACCAAGCCAAACATCAGTACCATGCGATAATCCCGATATTTTAATTAACTCTGCAAAAGTTTTTGGTTTTGTATCAACTAACATTCCAATTGTAAATGGTGTTCCAAACTCGGGTATTCCAAGTGTTCCTGTTTCATTCATAATTTGCTCTTTAGTTACTCCAAGAGGCTCTGGTGATAAAAAGATAGCCATCGTTTCTTTATCATCTAAAGGAACAGTTGTAACATCTATCCCTGAAATATCTTGAATCATACGAAGTTGAGTTGGGTCAGTATGACCTAAAATATCTAATTTTAAAACATCTTCATCTATGGCATGATAATCAAAATGTGTAGTTCGCCATGCAGCATCTATATCTTCCGCCGGATATTGAAAGGGTGTAAAATCAAAAACGTCCATATAACCAGGAATAACTACTATTCCTCCTGGGTGTTGGCCAGTTGTTCTTTTTACTCCTGTACAACCCATCGCAAGTCTTTCAACTTCTGTATTATTTATTGAAATTCCCTTAGCCTCAGCATACCCTCTTACAAAACCACAGGCAGTTTTCTCGGCAACAGTACCAATTGTTCCTGCTCGGTAAACATTATCTACTCCAAATAATACTTTGGTATATTCATGCGCGGCAGCTTGATTTAAATCAGAAAAATTTAAGTCTATATCTGGTACTTTATCAGCATTAAAACCTAAGAATGTTGCAAAAGGCATATCTTGACCATCTTTAGTCATTAAATTACCACATTTAGGACAATTTAAATCTGGTAAATCAAAACCACTTTTATAAGTAGCACCAAGTTGACGACCACTTTCATCTTCAAATATACTATGTTTACAATTTTTACATCTATAATGGGGAGGTAAGCTATTAACTTCTGTTATACCCATCATTGTGGCAACAAAACTAGAACCAACAGAACCTCTTGAACCTACTAAAAAGCCATCATCATTACTCTTTTTAACAAGCTTTTGAGCAATTAAATATATAACGTCAAATCCTCCTCCAATAATACCCCCTAAAGACTTTTTAACTTTACTATCTATATCTTGTAAAATATCAGTATTTTCTAATTCTTTTAAATCACTCTCTAACTCCGGATTATCATTTATTTGTTCTTTTAAACTTTTTATTTTGGCGTTTTTCTCTTCTTCTAATTTAATTATTAATTCTTTTTTAACTACATCTTTTACCGCCTCTATTCCATTTAAAATAGTATTATGTAGTTCTAAAAAAGCTTCTTTTAAAAGACTTTCTCCCTCTAAATGTTTTTCACGCACCAATTTAGCTTTAATACTATCTAATACTGCATCACCATATAATTCTTTTGATATTCTCTCTTCTATATTATATGGTAAAGGGTCTCCATACCAATCTTTAGCTTTTGTATAAACTAAATCTGTTACTGTTTCAATAGAATTATCTATTCGTGGTGAAAATGGTACTCCTCCTGTTTGAATTATTACTTCTACTTCATCAATCATATCCGCAACTTTATTAGTATTAGTAACAACTATTTCATATGCTAAATCACTACCTAAAAAGGCAAACTCTTCTAACATTTCTTCTGTTGTTCTAAAGTGCATATCAGGTTGTTCTATTCCTCTTTTATTTAAAGGGTGTAATTTTCCATTTGTTTTTTGTGCAATAATAATATCTCTATATATTTTATCTTCTGGTCTTAAATAATGTGCATCAGATGTTGCGACAACTATTTTCCCAACACTTTTAGCAACTCTAATAATTTTCTTTATATGTTCTTCTAAATCATTCCATGAATGAAAACCACTAGATTCCATATCTAATAAATGTTTAAAAGCACTTATAGGTTGAACTTCTATATAATCATAAAATTGCATTAAACTTCCTAATTCTTCATCATCTTTTGTTTTAGCTTCTTCAAATATTTCTCCATTAATACACCCACTTCCAATAAGTAGGCCTTCTCTTAACTTTTTTAACTCTCCTCTTGGAAGTTTAGGCTCACTTCCCCTAAATAAATAAGTTGTATTAGCATAAGAAATTATTTTAAATAAATTTTTAAGACCAACTTTATTTTTAACTAAACAACATAAATGAAAAGGATAAGAAAACTTTATTAATTCATTTATATTAACAGAATTAAATAATTTTGTCGTAGTCTCTATATTTTGAGAATTTAACTCTTCACACATTTTATAAAAAGCATGGGCTGTTCCCTCGGCATCATAATCTGCCCTATGGTGGGCATCTTCGTCCCATTCTACTTTATATTTACGAGCTAAAGTCGTAAGTTTATGATTAGGCCACTCGGGGTGTAACATTCTTGCCATACTCATTGTATCTAAAACTGTATTTTTAAACTCTCCTAAATTATATTTCATACAAGCTTCATTTATAAAACTAATATCAAATTTGGCATTATGAGCAACCATTGGTAAATCTCCTGTCCAAGCAAGAAATCTTTTAGTAACAACCATCTCATTATCATGCCCTTTTAACATATCATCTGTAATATTAGTTAAAGCTGTAATTTTCTCTGGAATTGGCCTTCCTGGGTCAATAAATTCATCAAATCTATCTATTACTTCTCCCTTTTTTATTTTAACTGCCCCAATTTCTATCATAGAATCACTACCAACATAAAAACCAGTAGTTTCTGTATCAAAAACAACATATTCATCTTCTAAAAGACTATATTCTTGTAAATTATGAATAAAATCTATATCATCATTAACTACATTAAGTTCTGTTCCATAAATAACTTTAAAATGTTTATCTTTATCTCTATTTTTATTAATATTATTTACCGCATGAAATAAATTAGGATAAGCCTGTAAAGCATTATGGTCGGTAACCGCAACAGCAGTATATCCTAACCTATTTGCAAAATCAACAATATTATTTGGGTCCTTCTCATCATTAGGTATTACCCCGTCCATCATACTCATCATTGTATGGGTATGTAACTCTACTCTTTTTACCTCAGCATTATCTTCTAACAATTCTTTTTTTTCTTCTATTTTTTCTAAATTCCATATTTGAAAAACTAATTCATGAGCATAATTATCAAATTCAACATTACCATGAAATCTATACCATTTTTTATTTTTAATTTTTCCTTTAATATTATTAAATTCTCTTTTATTCTTATTAAATATTTTTGCAAGCATACTATTAGTATTATCACTTATCTTTAAAGTCATAATATTAACATTTTCTGTTTCTCTTAAATCTATTCCAAAAACATAAGCTTCTACTATTATATTTTCTTCACTTGATAAAATATTATTAATCTCTGTTATCTCTCCATCTATATGATTTCCGACAATTATATTGGGGTTTTCATTTTCTTTAATAATTATTTCTCTATTCTCTATTACTTCCATATTTCTAATACTTAATGCTAAACATTTAGAATAAGAATCAAAATCTACATTACCATTAACTCTATACCAATTATCTTCTTTTAATATATTTTTAATACCTAAATACTCTTCTTTTTCTTTCTTAAATATTTTCGCCATAATACTCTTATCATTATCATTAATAGATAAAGTTATAATATTAATATTATCTCTTTCTAAATACGAAATAGCCTCAATATACCCTTCAATAGTTATATTTCTTCCTACATTAGTAATAGTATTAATATTAACTGCCTCACGTGTTATATTTTTACCCATGATAACTTCTCCAGGTGTATATACATATTCTTTTTCTTTATATTCTATTGGAGCCTCTAATTCTTTTAATTCTTCTTCTACTTCATGTTTTTTCTCTTCATTTAATTTTGTTGTAATATAATAATCTTTAAATCCAAAACTCTCTAAAACTTTTTTAATATTACTTTCTTCTTTTTTAATTATTTCTTCTTCTGCTTCACTTATTACTTCAAAAATAATAATATCATCATCTATAATTGGTGTATTATCTAAAAGACTTATTAAAGATGGCTTTTCTAAAGTTATATTTTTAATTATTTCTCTTAAATATTCCTCAATATCTTTCGCAGTTATTAAATCATAATCTATATGAATATTACACATATATTTATTGTTTATCTTATATTTATTATTAATTAAACTACTTACTATATTATATGGTAAACACTCTTTATTTCTTAAATAAACATCAAATATCTCTTCTTTTTCATTTAATATAACTTTCTCTATATAAACATTTTTTAATTCATCTAAATACTCAAAATTAATACTTTTTAAAAAATTATCTATCATTATTCCACCCCACTTTAAATATTATATTATAAATTTAGTTCTTATTCAATTTTAATTTAGTTATATTATCAACATTTATTTGATAATCATTAAATCTTTTAGTTACTTTTCCCTCTATATTTAACATATCTCCTTTATTAATATCTAAAATCATTTGATAACTACTTGGAAAAACAACAAAATCTATACTACCTGTCTCATCACTCGCGGTTAAAAAAGCCATATCACTTCCCTTTTTAGTTTTAATACTTTTAATTTTTTCTAATAAAACAATACATCTAATATGTTTATCAAAAAAAGAGGCAATATTATTAATTTTAATAGTACTTTTATCTTTATATATACTTGCTGGGTGATTAGTTAAATAAAAGCCATAACTTATTAATTCTTTTTCTCTTAAAAAACTATCTTCATATTCTTCTATTTCCTCTATGACTGGTATAGCAACATAAGAATCATCTAAATCGGCAATTAAACTAGCATAATTAATCGCTATATCTATATTTTTAATCATTGTACTCTTATTTAAATTAAAACTATCTAATACTCCTGCATCTATTAAAGAAATAATAGTTTTTTTATTCACACTTTTTCCATAAATTCTTTTAACAAAATCTAAATAATCTTTATATTTTCCATTTTTATTTCTTTCTTCTATTATAGCATTTGTCGCATTTACTCCTAAATTTTTAATACTACTAAGAGGTAACATTAAATTATTATCTAATATTAAATAATTATTAGTACTTAAATTAATATCTGGTTTAATTATTTTAATATTTTTAGCTTTAGCTTCATCTATATATTCTTTTGTTTTAATATCACTTCCAATACTCATATTAAGTAAATTAGTAATAAAATATAAAGGAAATCTTGCCTTTAAATAAGCCATTTGATACCCAATTAAAGCATAACATACAGAATGTGCTTTATTAAATCCATAATTAGCAAACTTTAATATTAAGTTATATATTTCTTCTGCAATCGTTTTGCTATACCCTCTTAAAACACTTTCTTTTAAAAAATGTTTCTTATCTTCTAACATGACACTTTCTTTTTTCTTCGACATCGCCCGTCTTATATTATCAGCTTCAGCATATGTATATCCCCCAATTTTAACTAATATTTGCATAACTTGTTCTTGATAGACTATTACCCCATATGTCTCTTTTAAAATTGGCTCTAAATCTGGGTGTAAATATTCTATCTTTTCTCTCCCATATTTTCTTCTAATAAACATATCTATATTCATCATCGGTCCCGGTCTAAAAAGAGCAACAGAAGCAACTAAATCTGAAAAACTTGTCGGCTTTAATTTTTGCATTAAATTCTTCATTCCTGAACTTTCATATTGAAATACTCCTTCTGTATCAGCATTACAAAATAATTTATATATCTCTTTATCATCTAAAGGTATTCTATTTAAATCAAGAACTTTTCCAGTACTTTCTTTAATTAACTCTAAAACATTTGCAATAATTGTTAAATTTCTTAAAGCTAAAAAATCCATTTTAAGTAATCCTAAATCCTCTAAATATTCCATTGTAACACCCGTCATAATAGCCTCTCCATTATTAATAATTGGTATTACTTCATCTATTTGTACACTTGATATTACAACACCTGCCGCATGAGTAGATATATGTCTTTTAAAGCCTTCTAATTTAATACCTATACTATATATTTCTTTTAAATTTTGATGCATTTCAATATATCTTCTAACATTTATATTATTTAAATTATCTTTCAAACTTAATTTAGCATTTATTTCTTTGACAAAATTATCTATTAAATTATTATCTATCTCGAGTATTCTTGCTAAATCTCTAATTACTTGTTTAGAACCTAACGTTCCAAAAGTCATAATCGGGGCAACATTAAACTTTCCGTATCTTTTCCTTACATAATCTATTACTAAACTTCTTTTCGTATATTCAAAATCAATATCTATATCTGGCATAGTTATTCTCTCAGGATTTAAAAATCTTTCAAATAATAAATTATATTTAATCGGGTCTATATCGGTTATTCCAATTGAAAAACTAACTAAAGACCCAGCAGCACTACCACGCCCTGGTCCCACCAAAATATTATTCTTTTTAGCATATAAAACATAATCATAAACTATTAAAAAATAATCAACAAAACCCATATTATTAATAACATTTAATTCATAATCAAGTCTTTTTAAATACTCATCTTTAATATTTCCATTTAATCTTTTGCTTAATCCTTTATGAGCTAAATTATATAAAAACTCATAAGAATTAATATCTTCTTTATATTTAGGAATAAAACTCTTTTTATTATCTATAATAATATTTATATCTTTACAAAAATTAATAGTACTTTCCCTATCTTCTTCCTTAATATTTAAAGATAAATATTTATTACTATAATCACTAACAATATTTTTTAATAATACTCCTTTATCTATTGCTTCTAAATATTTTAAATATTTAGTATCTTCTATACTTAAAGAATAAACATCTTTAATATAAACTATATTTTTAGATAACATTAAAGCTTCTAACTTTTCTGTATCATTTTGATAACTTAAATAAGCATTAGAAAAATTATTTAATAAATTATAAGAATTAGATGGTAATACAACTTTAATATCATTTAAATATTTATTAATACTATCTATATTTAGCTTATTAAACTCTTTTAAAGTATGTATTTTAAGTAAATTTTTATAACCCAAATAATTTTTAGCATATAAATATATAGTATAATTATTAATATTTACTGATAGGCCTATTATAGGCTTTAAATTGTTAGCTAACATATTATTATAAAAACACATTACCCCATATAAATTTTCATCTACAATTGCACAAGATGATATATTATTGTTTTTTAAAAATAAAATAAGTTCATTTATTTTAATAGTACTTTTAAGTAAAGTATATTCTGTCGTTATTTTAAGTGGTATAAACATTATATCATCTCCTAGTAAAATTGTACTAAATTTCTGACAAAAAGTCCACGAAATGAACAATATTTTAGTAAAATTTTAAATTACAAAAAAGTACAAAGTATATTAATTGAAACATTTTTACTTTGTACATACTCTAATTTTAATATTTCTAAAATAAAAAGTATACTAAAAAATAAGCATTTTAATGTTTACTTTTAATACTTATTTTTTAACAATTAATACTTATGCTAAACTTTTTATTTCTTTCATAGATAAACCTGTTACTTTTGATATATCTTCTTTAGATATATTAAGTTTTAACATATTTTGAGCTATTGTTACTTTTTCTTGACTTATTCCCTGAGCAATTCCTTTTTGTATTCCAAGAGCTTCGCCTTTTTCAAAACCTTTATTCTCGGCGATATAATCAGACCAATCTGCAAAT
>CANQTE010000051.1 GCA_947626695.1 uncultured Bacilli bacterium
TTCAACATATATATAATATCACATTTTTTTAATTTTTGGTAGCTATTTTTATCACCTCAAATCTAATACACAGCATAATTTATTATAATTATTCATTTTTTTCACTCTTACTTTCTTCATCAATTCCTAATTTTATTTCTAAATTAACTGCTAAATTAGTTAATATTTCATTTATTTCTGTTATTCTATAAATTGTTTTTGCAAATTTTTTCTCATCTAATTTATATAAATAATCAAATACTTTCTCACTTAAATAATTTGCTTTTTTAATTTCTTTTAAAATATAAAATAATTCATTTTTATTCATTTTTTCCTTCTTTCTATTTTGACCGTTACGAAAAAAAGGTTCAGGCCACGGCTTTAGCACGTAAACTCTTGTAGAGTTTAGAGGCAATTTATTGCCGTTATGGACATGAAGTGATATAATAAGAAACCGAAAGAGGCGGTTTTGGATGAGAAAATCAAGTCATGTTCAATATGATATAGAGTATCATATTGTATGGACAACGAAATATAGATATAAAGTAATGACAGGGAGAATAGCAGAAAGAACACGAGAACTGATAAGGCAAAGTTGTAATAGTATGGATGTAAATATAATAAAGGGAAGTATAGGGAAGGACCATATACATATATTGGTATCATGTCCGCCGAATATTTCGGTTTCGAAGCTTGTGCAACAATTAAAAGGCAAAACATCAAGAGTATTGCTCTGTGAATATAAAATATTAAAGAAAAGGTATTGGGGACAACATTTGTGGGCAACAGGATATTTTTGCAGAAGTGTTGGAGTAGTAACAAAAGAAATAATAAAGGAATACATAGAAAATCAGCAAGACGAATATGAAGAAAATTTTAAAATAATTGGGTGAGTTTACTCACTAAATTAATATTATATAATACATAGTGACCCCCAGGTTATTATGTATTATATAATATTAATAACAATTATATTTATTTTATATGACAATAATTATGTATTTGAAATTTAGATTAAAATGATATAATGTATTAGTAAACGAATGTTGTAAATTTCCTCATTATTTCCTCATTTTGTAAATAACGATAATAGGGATAATACTCATAATACTATATATACTGATGTTACATTGACCGTATTTTCAAGAAAAAACAATAATACTATAAATAACATAAATACTGATAATATGAGATTACACTGAGCATGTGGAAGTGGAAAAAAGTATAAAAACTGTCATGGAAGGTAATAGTGAAATTATAAATAGGGGTTAAAATTTAAGACTTGGTTGTGTGGAATAGTAATATTATGAAAAATGCAATTAAAGTTGCATTTTTTTGGAAATAATGAAAAAAAGATTTTTAGATTAGTTTAGAGGAGGTTGTAAGGTTGAAAGATAAATTAATCGGAAACGAAAAAAATATTTTATTTTATAATGATGAAGAAGGAAATACTAAAGTTGAGGTGTTACTTCAAAATGAAGATGTTTGGTTAAATACTGAAGCTTTAGCAACTTTATTTAATATAGATAGAAGTGGTATTGTTAGGCATATCAATAATATTTATAAGGATGAAGAATTAGATGAAAATAGCACATGTGCAAAAATTGCACATATGGGTAATGATGGAAAGCAAACTTATAATACAAAATATTATAATTTAGATATGATTATTTCTATTGGTTTTAGAGTTAATTCTAAAAAAGCAATCAAATTTAGAACTTGGGCAAATAAAATAATTAAAGATTATATGATACAAGGTTTTGTATTAAATGATGATAGATTTATGAAAGCAAGTCCTAGGGACCAGGAATATTTTCAAAGATTACTTGAAAGAATTAAATTAATTAGGACAAGTGAAAGAATGTTTTATCAAAAAGTTACAGATATTTTTGCAGAATGTTCAATTGATTATGATAAAAAAAGTGATATAGCGGTGGAATTCTATAAAAGAAAATATGGGACTTACTAACTGGGAAAAATCACCTGATGGTAAGATACTAAAATCAGATATTACTATTGCTAAAAATTATTTAAATGAAAAGGAAATTAAAAATTTAAATAATCTAGTAAATTTATTTTTAGATATAGCGGAGAATAACGCGGAAAGAAACATTGCAATGTATATGAATGATTGGAAAAAAGAAGTAGAAAATGCAATTAAAGTTTTTCATTATGATGTATTAGAAGGAAAAGGTACGGTATCTCATGTGCAAGCAGTAAAAAAAGCAGAAAATGAATATGAAAAATATAAAGTTATACAAGATAAGAATTATGTATCGGATTTTGATAGGTTATTAAATGAAACAAAACAGATAAAAGATAAATAGTATTATGTTTAGAGATTAATATTTAATTTATAAAATAAATATTAGTCTTTTTTAAATTAAAACGATAAAAAAAAATAAAAACTTTAATTTTGTAACTTAGTTGTAACTTTAATTGTATTATAATTAAAAGAAGAAAGGAAAAATTAATATGGAAATATTAAAAGTTCAAAATTTAACAAAAATTTATGGGAAAGGTACAACTAAAGTTGTGGCCTTAGATAATGTGTCTTTTAAGGTAGATAAGGGAGAGTTTGTTGCCATCGTGGGAGCAAGTGGTAGTGGTAAGTCAACTTTACTACATTTAATTGGAGGAGTAGATAGACCTACATCAGGAAATATTTATATTGACGGAAAAAATATATTTGATTTTGATGATGATAAGCTGGCAATATTTAGAAGGAGACAAATAGGGTTAATTTACCAATTTTATAATTTAATACCAATTTTAAATGTGGAAGAAAATATTACTTTACCTTTACAATTAGATAATAGAGAAGTAGATAAAAAGACTTTAAATGATATGCTTAAATTATTAGGACTTGATGCGAGAAAAAATCATTTACCAAGTGAATTATCGGGAGGACAACAACAACGAACTAGTATAGGTAGAGCATTAATAACTAATCCGGCTTTAATACTTGCTGATGAGCCTACTGGTAATTTGGATTCTAAAGCTAGTGATGAAATCGTGGCATTACTTAAAAAGACTAATAAAGAATTAAAGCAAACAATTATAATGATTACACATAATATGGAAATAGCAAAACTTGCTGATAGAATAATAAGATTAGAAGATGGAAAAATTATAATGGGGGAAAATTCATGAAGTTACTTAATAAATTAACTATTAAAAATTTAAAATTAAATAAAAAAAGAACTATTGTAACTATTATTGGAATAATGTTATCTGTTGCATTAACAACGGCGGTAGCATCTATTTATAATAGTGGAATAAAATCTCTTATTAGTTTTGAAGTTTATGAAAAGGGGAATTTTCATGTATCATATCTAAATGTTTCTGCAAAAGATATAAGTGTTTTTAAAAATAATCGTGAGATAGAAGATATAAATATAACTAAAAATATTGGTTATGCCAAAATTAATTCTAAGAATGAGTCTAAGCCTTATGTTTATGTGAAAGCATTTACAGAAAGTTCACTTAATAATTTAGCTGTTAAATTAGTGGAAGGACGTCTTCCTAAAAATAGTAATGAAATAGTTATTCCAACACATTTAAAAACTAATGGAAGAGTAGAACTTAATATTGGAAGTGAAATAACTTTAGATATTGGGAAAAGAATTAATTTAGATGATAATGTTATTTTAGAGCAACATAATCCAATTCAGACTAATGAAGAGATAATTGATATAACTCGTAAAACTTATAAAATTGTAGGTATTATTGAAAGACCTGCCTCTAATATTGAGAGTTATTCTGCTCCTGGTTATACATTTATTACTTATATGAGTGAAGATAATTTAGAAGGAAATGTTGATGTTTATGCAAGATATACAAAAGATGGGATTAAAGATAGTTATAAACTAACGGCAAATATTTTAGGGGTAGATGAGTATTTATTTCAAAAATATTATAAAGGAACTGCAACTTATGAGGAAGTACAAAAATATATAAATGAAGAAGCTAATAAAGAAAAGTATGATATAAATATTAATTCTTATTTAATTGGACTTGAGACTGACCCTTTGGGAATAAATAGTACAGGTGGTTTAGCAATTGTCGCGGGTATAGTAATCATTATTATAATAATTACATCAGTATTTTGTATAAAAAATAGTTTTGATATTTCTATTACAGAAAAAATAAAACAATATGGAATGCTTAGAAGTGTTGGTGCTACAAAGAGGCAAATAAAAAGAAATGTGTTTTATGAAGCAACTATTTTGGGAGTTATAGGAATACCTTTAGGAGTATTATCAGGACTTGTTGCTTCTTATATATTAATTATTGTTAGTAATTATTTTTTAGGTAGTAGTTTAGCAATAGGTATGAATTTAAAATTTTCTTTTTCCATGATGGCGATAGTTTTATCTATTATACTTGGTATCATAACTATATATTTATCTGCTCTTAGGAGTGCTAGGAGAGCTTCTTTAGTAACTCCGATAGATTCAATTAGAAATAGTGCTAATATTAAAATAAATGCAAAGAAAATTAAAGCACCAAAGTTTATTAAAAAGTTATTTGGCATGGGTGGAGTATTATCATATAAAAATTTAAAGAGAAATAAGAAAAAATATAGGACAACTGTTATTTCTATTGTTGTATCGGTATTTGTATTTATTGCTTTATCTAGTTTTATGAATATGGCATTTCAAGCAGTAGATAATGAACTTAAAATATCAGATTATAATATTATGCTTTCTTCTATTAGTATAGAAAATAAAGATGATTTTAATAAATTTTTAGAGACGACTAAATTAGATAATATTGAAAATTATACAGTATTAAGACAGATAGGTTTTAGTTATAAAGATAGAAAATTAAATCCAGAATATATAGATTTTTTACATTTAAAGTTAGATTTAGAAAGAGAAAAAGAGATTAAAGAATATATTAATATTTATGCTTTAGGGGATGAGCAATACCAAAAATATATTGATAGTTTAGGGTTAGATTATGAGAAAATAAAGAATAAAGGAATAATGATGGATTATAAAACTGTTGGTTATCAAGAAAGTGGTAAAGGAAAAATGGTTTATAAAACTTTAAGATATACAGATTTTAAAACAGGAGATATATTATCAGGTAGTTTAGATAATAATGATGATTTTCAAATTGAAATTGGTTATATTACTGATAAAAAGCCTTTTGGCTTAAAGAATTATCAAGAGACATATTTAATAGTAAGTGAAGAATTATTTAATAAGATAGATTTTGAAAATACATCGCAAAGTTTATATATTTATTATAAATCAAGTAATGCGAGTAAATTACAAGATGATATAGATTTATTATTAAATAATGAAAATTATAGTTTATATAATAGTGAAGAAAATGTAAAAATGATGAATAATTTATATACTCTAGTGGGAATATTTCTTTATGGGTTTATTATAGTTATTTCTTTAATTGGTATAACAAATATATTTAATACAATAACAACAAATATGGAACTAAGACGCCAAGAATTTGCAATGTTAAAATCAATTGGAATGACTACTTTTGAGTTTAACAGAATGATTAGATTAGAAACATTTTTTATGGGAATGAAAGCATTATTTTTTGGAGTTCCTATTGGGATAGTACTGTCTTTTATAATATATTTATTTTTAGGTAAAGATGCTGGTATGATTTATAAATTACCAATTCTCTCAATAATTATAGCTATTTTAGCAGTATTTATTTTAATATCTCTTATTATGAAATATTCTATGAATAAGATTAATAAACAAAATACAATAGAAACAATTAGAAATGAAAATATATAATTAAAAGCTCTTTAAAATATGATATACTTATAATTAGAGGAGGAATTATTTTGAATATTTTATTAATAGAAGATAATATATCAATTATTAAAGGGCTTGTTTATTCTTTTTTAAATAGTAATCTTAATTTAATATATAAAACTAATATAAAGATGGCAAAAGAATATTTAGATAATAATCCAAATATTAATTTAATTATCTTAGATATAACTTTACCTGATGGAAATGGAATTACTTTATATGAAGATATTATTAAAAAATTAAAGATACCTACGATATTTTTGACCGCTAGAGATGAAGAGGAAACGATTGTTACTTGTTTGGATTCTGGAGCAGAAGATTACATGATTAAACCCTTTAGTACAAAAGAATTATTAGCAAGAGTAAATAAAGTGTTAAGACATATTAAAAAGAAAAGTATTATTAAGGTTAAAGATATAACCTTTGATTTAGATAAAGTAGTAGTATATAAAAATAAAGAAGAAATAGAACTAACAGCACTTGAGAGGAAATTAGTTAATTTACTTTTTAATAATCTAGGTAAAACAGTGAGTAGAATTATTATACTTGATAAGATATGGGAATGGACAGGTAATTATGTTGATGACCATACAGTTACAGTTTATTTTAAAAGAATAAGAGAAAAATTAAAAACAGATATTATAGAAACTGTGAAGGGTATAGGATATAGAATAGATGAAGAATAGTTTTGAATTTAAAAAGTTTATGAAAAAAATTTTATTGGTAAGTTTTTGTTTAGTAATTATCTTTTTAATAATAAATATATATGAATATAGGGAATATACTAAAAACTTTAATAATAAGATAACAGTGATAGTGAATTCTTTAATAAATAAATATCCAAATTTAAAAGAAGAAGAGATTATTGATATTTTAAATAGAGAAGATAAAGAAGTTGATATATTAAAAAAATATGGTATTAATATAAATAATAAATCAATAGTTAAAGAAAATGATAAAAAGTTTTATACTTATTTAATTTTTAATATATCTATATTAGGTAGTTTTTTGGTAATTTTAATTATGTTATTTATTATGTATTTAAGAATTAGATATAAAAGTATTTCTGATATTACTAAATATATAGAAGAACTTAATAAAAAGAATTATAGTTTAAGAATAGATTCTAATAGTGAAGATGAACTTTCAATATTAAAAAATGAAATATATAAAACAACTGTTATGTTAAGAGAGACAAGAGATATATCTATTAAAGATAAAGAAAATTTAAAAAAAGCTCTTGAAGATATATCTCATCAATTAAAGACACCTATAACAAGTATTTTAATTATGCTAGATAATTTAATTGATGATGAAAATATGAGTGATAAAACAAGAAAAGAATTTATTCGAGATATAAAAACAAATGTTACTAATATTAATTTTTTAGTGCAATCTATTTTAAAATTATCAAAGTTTGATTCTAATACTATTACATTTATTAAAGAAAGTATATTTATTAAAGATATAGTAAATATGGCTAGTAAGAATGTTGCTACTTTATGTGATTTAAAAAATATTAAATTAAATATTAAAGGAAATGTTAATGCGCGAATAGATTGTGATTTTAGGTGGCAGGTAGAGGCAATAACAAATATACTTAAAAATTGTGTAGAGTATTCAGAATTAGATAGCAAAATAGATATATTTTATGAGCAAAATAATGTTTATGCGATGATTATAATTAAAGATTATGGGGTAGGAATAGAAGAAGATGATATTCCCTATATATTTGAAAGATTTTATAAAGGAAAAAGTTCTGCAAGAGATAGTATAGGAATAGGACTTGCTTTATCTAAAGCGATTATAGAAAATGATAAAGGAGTAATAAATGTAAAAAAAGAAACATTAGGAACGAAATTTATTATAAAATATTTTACAAATAGTATTTAAAAATTTAATTATTATTGATAAAATACAAACAAGGAGTTGACTTTCTAATGGAATTAACTGATATTAAAGGGGTAGGACCTAAAACATTAAAGCATTTACAAGATTTAAATATAGAAAAGTTAGAAGATTTACTTACCTATTTTCCTTTTCGTTATGATATATATGAGCCAATAAATATTCCTCTAGATTATCATGGAGAGAGAATTGCTATAAATGGAGTGATAGAGACAACAGGAAGTGTATATTTTTTTAGAAAGAATTTTAATCGTCTTTTATTTAAGATTAATCATAATAATAAGATTATGTATGCTTTAATATATAATAGAGCTTTTATTAAACCATATTTAACAGTTGGAAAAACAATAACTTTAATTGGGAGATATGATTCTTTAAAAAATATTTTTACGTGTGATGATATTAAATTAACACCATTAACTAAAAAAGAAATAATTCCTATATATCATTCAAATAAAAATATTAAGTCTAATGATATAAGAAAGATTATTATAAATGCTTTAAATGATGCGGTAGCACTTACAAATTATGTTCCATTGTCTATTATACAAAAATATAATTTTGTTACGAAAAGTATGGCACTTAGAATGATACATGCTCCAAAAAGTCAAGCAGAGATAAAAAAAGCAACTTTATTTTTGAAATATGAAGAGTTTTTCTTGTTTATGTTTAAAATTAATTATATGAGAAAGAATAATGATAAAATATATAAAGAAGAAAAAGTATTTTCAGATATTGATATAAATAATTTTATTAATACTTTACCATTTAATTTAACTGGTAGTCAAGAAGAAGCATTAGCTTTAATTTTAACAGATTTAAAAAGTAATAAAAAAATGAATAGATTAGTTTTAGGAGATGTTGGAAGTGGAAAGACAATAGTTAGTTTTATTTCGATGTTTGCAACATATAAAGCTGGTTATCAAAGCGTTTTGATGGCTCCGACAGAAGTTTTAGCAAGACAACATTTTGCTAGTGCTAATAATTATTTTAAAGATTTTAATTTAAATATTGGATTACTTGTGGGTAGTATGACTAAAAAAGAGAAGGACAGTGTTAAAGAAAATCTTATCAATGGTAATATTGATATTATAATTGGGACACATGCGATTATAGAAGAGTCTGTTAAATTTTATCGTTTGGGATTAGTTATTGCTGATGAACAACATAGATTTGGAGTTAAACAAAGAGAGATATTAAAAAGTAAAGGAGAAGTTGCAGATTCTTTATATATGAGTGCAACACCAATTCCGAGGAGTTATGCATTAACATTATATGGAGATTTAGATGTATCTTTTATTACTCAAAAACCAGGGGGAAGAAAAGAAATAGTTACAAAAATTAAAAAGTATAGTGAATTAAAAGATGTTTTAAATCATATTTTAGAAGAGGTAAAAATTGGACATCAAGTTTATATCGTGGCAAGTTTAATTGGAGATAATGAAGAATTAGATTTAAAAAGTGTAGAGACTTTGAAAGAGAAATTTGATACTGCTTATAAAAATAAAATACCAACAGAGATATTACATGGAAAATTGAAGCAAAAAGAAAAAGATTTAATTATGGAAAGATTTAAAAATAATGAGACTAAAATACTTATATCAACGACGGTTATTGAGGTTGGAGTTGATGTTAAAAATGCGACGATTATGGTGATTTTTGATGCTGATAGATTTGGACTTGCAACACTTCATCAGTTAAGGGGACGTGTGGGAAGAAATGATATGGATAGTTATTGTTATTTAATTTGTGATAAAGAAATAGAAAGATTAAAAGTTTTAGAAGAAAGTAATGATGGCTTTTATATTTCCGAGAGAGATTTGGAGTTAAGAGGGGAAGGAGATTTGTTTGGAATTGAGCAAAGTGGGACTAAGACTTTTAAGATTGCTAATTTGAAAACAGATGCGAAGATACTTATGCAAGCGAAGAGGGATAGTGAAGAATATTTGAATTCTTTAGATTATAAAAATAATTTGGCGTATTCCAAAATAATTAAAAATTTAGATAGATTAAATTGATGTAAAATTGATTAAAACTAATTGACAAAATTCTAAAAACATAATATGATTATAATGACATGATGAACATCATGTCCGATATTCACTTTCACGATTTAATGTGAAGGTGAAGTCAACCAAAACCCCCTGAAGTTCCCTCGAGAGAGGGAACGCTTTTTGTTTTATAAGGGTTTCTGAGGTTTTTAATTTTTTCTAGAT
>CANQTE010000052.1 GCA_947626695.1 uncultured Bacilli bacterium
TATGCTAAAATAAAATTGTAGGTTTTCCTACAAAAATATTTTAGCGAAAACCTACAAAAATATATTGACATTATCAAGGACATTGGAGTATAGAAAATAAAATTCATTGGCACTTAGATTTTACATTTTGTCAAGATAATAATTCTACTTTAAATAAGAAAGCATTAAAAAATTTAGAAGTTATTCATAAATTTAATTTAGCAATACTAGATAGAGTAAAATCTAGATATAAAAGAAGTTTAGTCAAAATTAGGAAACATTTATCAAATAATATTGAAGAATTTTTTCCCGAATTAATTTGTTATTTATTACTGTCTAAATAAAAAATATGTTCACGGTTTTTTAATAATTAAACTAAAATAAACCTAGGTTTTACCTAGACTAAATTGAATTTTATAATTTTTTCATATTTTTATCCTGAAAAATGTGATTTAATCAAATTAATTAAAAAAGGCTAGCATTTATCTAGCCTTTGTAGAATGTCTAACGACACTTGTCATTGCATTGTATAGTTTTATACAATACCATAAAAAGCATTTCTGCTCTTGTATCTGTATTCTACAATATTATTTTATGTTAGTCAAGTATAAAATATGCATTATATGTGTTATTTTTATGCTATAAAGTATATTCTTTTATGATTTCTTCATCTATTAATTTTAATTTGTCATTTGGAATTTTTAAATTGTATAAATAATCATATTCATTCATAAGCCTACAAACAGATAATTTGCTTATTGTTTTTAAATGTTTAATGCAAGCATAAGACTTTTTGTTTTTCCGATTAGAATAATATTTTATGCAGTTATTAATTTTTTTAATTTTTTTTATATCAGTTTCATTAATTAATAGATTTTTTAATTTGTCAATTTCTTTTTCATCATATAATAATACGCCTAAATTTAAATTATATGTTGCTTTCTTTGATGTCAATGGTATAACATGAATAACGGGGTTAATCATTGTATCTTTTTTTGATATAATTATTGCGTAATGGTCTCCTGAAAATTCACTACCAATATTTACACCAAATTTTACTCTTACTATTTGACCTCTTGCAAATCTTTTGTAATGTGTAGGTTCAATATTTATTTCATATAGCAAAGTCCTACTTTCATCTAATTTGGAGTCTTCAAAATAGGTGTATTTATTCCCTAAATTTTTATCAGATATATTAATATTATTTTGATAAGCTTGCATTAATTTTAGATGTTTGGTATTCATTTTCTCACTCCTTTCAAACATTTACTATTTTATTAGGTGACAGCTTGTCATTCATTTTCATAATTCGGACAATTTTTGATTTTTTTGACTGAATTAAATTCTTAATTGGCAACCTTTTCTTGTTCTTTATTATTGTTAAATTCATTTAATCTTTGTTTTAATTGTTTCTTTAATTTATAAATATCTTCAACTGTATTTAAATCATATCTAATTTCATTTTTTTCTTCATTCATAATTATTACATATTTAACATTTTCTTTTAAAAATACACGACAAATCCATTTTGTTACTTTATTATCATATAAAATACCAAAATAACTATATGTATCTTTATATGTAATTTTTTTACTATCACATAATTCAGCTAAAATTGATTTTACTATATAAAAAGCTTGCAATTCTTCAACAGTAGTTATTATTTTTTGATTATTTGTAGCAACATCGTTTTTATCTTCTTCGTTTTCTTCATTTATTTCATTATTACTTTGAATTGCATTTTGTAATCTATCAGTAACTATTTCATTAAGATAGCTATTGATAGCTTTTTTAACTAAAGGTCTATATTTTTCTAAAATTGTGGAAGTCTTAGTTCCATCATAAACACCATTATTTAAAATAAGTTTAATAAATTCATCAGATGGGTTACTAAATTCATTTTTTAATACATTCTTAATTAAACTTAAATATTTTAAATCATTTGCGGTAGAAAATATTTCATCTTCATTAAAATTATTTTTTTGGAATTTTTTAAGCTCTACTATTTCAGAATCTTTTAATTTTTCTAAATTAATTTCTAAAAATGGTGCATTATCCATAACATTAGCTTTTTCTAAATCTGTAAAGAATTTATATATTATTCCATTAGTTAATATTGCAAATTTAGCTTTAGATGTTCCAAAATATCTAAATAATTGACTATCATGTTTTTCTAATTGCTCATTAACTGATTTTGCTTCAATTAATATAGAAACTTCGTCATTTAACATTATTGCATAATCTACTTTTTCGCCTTTTTTAATTCCAACGTCTGCGATGTATTCTGGAGTAAATTCATTAGGATTAAAAACATCATAACCTAATAATTGAAAGAAGGGCATTATTAATGATGTTTTAGTTGCTTCTTCTGTTTTAATATTTCTCTTTAACTCTGGTATTCTAACAGTAAAATTTTTTAATCTTTCTTCAAATTCCATTTTTTATCATTCCTCTCATCTTTAAAAAAATTATATTTCTTTCATATTTAATTATAATTTATAAAAATAAAAAAGGCAATAAAAAAATAATTTATTAAAATCTTAATTCTCATTGTAAAAGCTATTTTTTAAATTGACGTGTTTTTAATGATTTAAATATAATTAATGGTGTAAATATATAAATATTTGATGTAGTTTAACCTTTATTTTTTCATAATATTTTTAATATATTTATTAACTTTAGTAATTATTAAATTTATATTCTTGCTATTTAAAATTACATTGTATGTTTTTAATAATCGTTCAATAGAAATTGCTCTCATTTGGTCTAATAAGGCAATAGAGTCTGTTGTATCTATATATATCAAATTTTGGTATTTTAATTCATTATAATTACGATTATTAAAAGCTTGTAAATTATTAAAATGTTTTAATTTAGGACTTGTGAGAGGAATACAAAATAGCATATTATTAATTTTAGGGATAGTAAAAATTATGCCTAAATGAGTGTTATTTATTTCTGAGCCTTTATTTCCACTAAAATCTATATAATATATTTCTCCATTATTCATAAAACCCTCCATAATAAATAGTAAAAGGAACCCTAATAAGAGCTCCTTGACAGCGAATAGACTAATATGTTCCTCGAACAAAGTTCTTCACAACGCTATTCATGATGTCATAATTTGGACTGACTAATATGTTCCTCGAACAAAGTTCTTCACAACGCAGTCGATTACAACTTGTGGTAATATATTACCATATTACTATCGATAAATCAAATATTTTTTGATTTTTCTAACTCTATTATATGTAATTATGTAAAAAATATTATTTTTTTATTTAGTTTCTAACTTTTTTAACTCTTCTTTTTCTAATTCTTTTATTGATTTTTTTGAAGTTGGTAAGTCTTCTGGCATAGTACCATCTAATTTTTTCATAGTTTCTCTAACAGCTTTTCCAACTTTATAATGTGTATTTGTAGCTTTTATGGTTAATTCTCATAGTAAATGCAATTTTTTAATATCTTAAGTTTTTATTATTTTATTATCTTTCTTATTTTTGGGTAATTGTCTATACTAAAATTTTAACTATACATATTATAAATTAGGAGGTAAATAAAAGTGTTATTTGAAGATAATAATTTTGATATTAATATGTCCCTATTTATACCAGATTTAAAATATAATAGAAATAATAATATTTTAGAACCTATGGAAGGTTTTTTAAGAGGAAATATGTTTCGTAATGAATATAAACCATATAAAAATTTAACATATTATAAATTAAGTCCTAAAACAGAAAAAGAAAAATATCTTTATAAATTAATGGCTCTAACTTTTGCTATTAATGATTTAAATTTATATCTAGACTTACACCCAGATAATAAAGAAGTATTTGATTTATTTAAAAAATATATTGAAGATAAAAAAGTATTAATAAAAGAATATGATAAAAATTATGGTCCTACTACTATAAATAAAACAACGGGTACTAAATATAATTGGATAGATTCTCCATGGCCATGGGATTTAGGAGGTAGTATGTATGTTTAAGTATGTAAAATATACTAATTTTCCAGTAGATATTAAAAAGAAAGATTTAAAAATGGCCAAATATTTAACATCACAATTTGGAGGAGCTAACAGTGAACTTGCTGCAGCTTTAAGATATTTCTCTCAAAAATTTAGTATGCCTGATGACTATGGAAAAGCTCTTTTAAATGATATTGCAACTGAAGAACTTGGGCACTGTGAAATTATAGCCACCATGGTTCATCAATTAACTAAAGATGCCACTGTTAAAGAATTAGAAGAAGCAGGACTTGGAGGATATTATACTGAACATGGTAAAGGAACATATCCAACAGACGCAAACGGAGTACCATTTACTGTTACATATTTTTCTGTAACAGGAGACCCTCTCGCTGATATTATGGAAGATATGGCGGCAGAACAAAAAGCACGTGCAGTATATGAAAACCTTATTAATTTAACTGATGATGAAGATGTCTTAAGAATATTACTATTTTTAAGACAAAGAGAAATAGTCCATTTTAATCGTTTCTATGAATTATATGAGCATTATAAGAAAAAAGGTTATGAATAAAATTTGTCCTATACTAATACTAGTATAGGCTTTTTATATTTATAAATCAAAAACTTAAAAATAAGAAAGATAATAAAATCAAGTTGCAAAAAAACTTTAGTTGTGATAGTATTATATTAGAATAAGGTTGGGTGGCTAGTATGCATACAGAGGTTTTTAATAATATTGATACTTTAATAAGTATGGCAGATTCTCCATTAAATATTGATGATATAAATACAGAATTAATATCTCTTAATAGAAATATTAGAAATAAACAAAATGAAATAGACGATTTTAAGAGTTTAATTACAGATTCAAGATATTTTAACGCGTCTAATGAACTTGTAGATAAAAATATTGAAGTTAGTTTAAAAAGTAAAATTAGTAGATTAAATAGAAAAATAAAAGAAGTTAAAAGAACAATTGACGAAGTTAAAACAAGAGAAAAGAGCATATATACAGATATAGAAAATTTAAAAGATAAGTTAAAGAAAAATGAAAATTATGTAGATATTTTAGAGGAAAAAGCAAAAAGTGATACTAATATCTATTATGGAGATTTACTTAATAAAGAAAAGACTAATGTTCAAGAATTAAGAATAGAGCTTCAGAATAAAAATAAACAATATGATAATGTTTTAAAAGAACTTGAGCTTAACAATCAAGCATATAAAGAATTTAGTGATAAGCTAGAGACAGAAAAATCACGTTTAAATGATATTTTAGATAATTTAAATAATCCTAATGCTTATATAGACGAAGATTTAAAAGAACAAGATGATATTAAATTAAAGAGTTTAAATAAAGAATTAGAAAGTTTAGAGAAAAGAAAAGTTGAATTATTAACAGATGCGAATATGATTGGGGCTGATGCTAAAGAATTTATTTTAAATAATAAAATTGTTGATGCTTTAAGTAAAATTAGAGAATTAGTTACAATAGTTAAATCTAAAGAATATATGGATATTAATAATCCAAGTATATTAGATGAAGAATTAGATAAAAAAGAAGCTTTAAGATTAGAATTATCAGCTTTAATTGAGAATAAAACTTATCAAGATGTTGATAATGATACAGTAAATAAAAGATTAGAATATATTAAACTTGCGATGGAAAATAATAATAATGCTATTAAAAATTATAAAAATGAAATAGATAAAATAGATGAGTTTGTAAGTAAAACACTTGGTCCTAATATAAATGAACTTGAAAGTAATATATTAAGTTTAGAAAAAACTATTAATTCATATCGAAAATTATTAGAAGATAAAAACAAACCTCAAAAACAAAAGATGGCTTTAGAAAGTGCTATTACTAAAAAAGATAAAGAAAAGATTATTTTAAATGAAATATTAAGTGCTTATAAAAATAATTTATTATTAAAGATAAATGATACTAATAAAATAAATGAATTAATTACAAGCCTAGAAGAAGAGAATAATAAGTTTAATAAAGAATCAATGAATTTAAGCAGAATGTCTTTATATGATTTAAAGACGAAAGATTTAATTGAGGAAGAAGAAGATAAAGAAAAGTTAAAACAAGTAAATGATGAGATTAAAGCAATAAAAAATAGGCAAAGATTTGATAAAACACCTGATGAAATATATGATGAAATAGATATGTATTTAGCTTCTCTTACAGAGGATATTAAACCAATAACAAGACTTGAGAAAAATAAAAGTTTAGATATAGATGAGTTATTAAATCAAAATGAAAAAATACTAGAAGAAAAAAAACAAGAAGAAAAAGGATTAGAAGATATAAAAGAAAATTTAATTAAAGAAGTAGATACCCCAAAAGAAGAAATACTTGATACTGATACATTAGATGACATGTTAGTATTAGAAGAACCTGAGAGATTAAAAGTAATAGATGTTATTCCAGTTAATAATGTAAGTGGAGGAAAATAAATGGGACTTAAATTAAATACAATTATTGTTTTAGAAAATAAAGAACAATTTTTAATATTTAAAGAAGCTATGTATTATGGTAAAAAGTATTTCTTAGGTATGGGATTAAATGATAAAAAAGAAGTAGACCCTAAAAAAGTTACTATTTTAGAAGAATATGTAAGTGGGGTCGATACATTTGTGTCTAAAGTTTATGATAGCAATCTTATTACAGTTTTAACGAGAATGTTTAAAGCTCAAGTTGAAATTCTTTAAAAACTATAGATTTACTTCTTTTTTTTTGATATAATTAAAAGACAAAGGAAGAGTGAAGAAATGACGTTAAGTATGATATGGGAAATAGCAACTAAGATTATAGATATTGGGGTTGTTTGGCTTGTATTTTATTTTATATTAAAAAATATTAAGAATAATACTAAGATGGTATTAATATTTAAAGGAGTTATTTTAGTATTATTAATTAAATTATTAAGTGATTTATTAAATTTATATACAGTAGGTATTATATTACAATATTGTTTAGAATGGGGACCTTTAGCAATTATAGTTATTTTTCAACCTGAGATTAGAAGTGTTTTAGAGTCTATTGGAAGAACACAGTTACTTGGAAGACATAAAGTACTTACTATTGATGAGAGAGAAAAAGTAGTTTATGAAATAATGAAAGCGATAGAATATTTTAAAAGAAATAGAATTGGAGCTTTAATTGTTATTGAAAGAGAAATATCACTGCAAGAATATATAGAACCAGCATCAAAAATATATGCCGATTTATCTAGTGATTTATTAGAAACAATCTTTTTCCCTAATGGACCACTTCATGATGGAGGAGTAATACTTCAAGGAGATAGAATAACTGTTGCCGGGGCAGTATTTAAAACAAGTATGAATCCTAATATTTCTAAAAGACTTGGAACAAGACATAGAGCGGCCTTAGGTATTGCCGAGGAAAGTGATGCGATTGCTTTAGTTGTATCAGAAGAAAATGGACGTTTAAGTATAGCATGCGATGGAGAAATTAATTATAATTTAACTTTAGATGAATTTAGAATGTTATTAATAGATGCTTTAAATCCAAGACCAGAAGTATTCTATGAAGCAGAAAATAAAGATAGTGCAGGTGAAGAATAATGAAGGGTATATTTAAAGTAATAAAAAATATATTTTTATCAATATATAGATTAATAGATAAAATAATAATAACTCCGATAAGTAGATTAATATTTAATATAGGAGAATATTTAAAAGCTCATAATTTAAAGTTAGATTATATAATTAGTAGACCTAATTTTATTATATATGTTTCATTAATACTCGCGGTTGTTATGTTTTTATTAATAGATTCTAGAGTTATAACACTTGTAGAATCAGAAGCAGAAGTTATTACAAATGTACCTGTTAAAGCTAATTATAATGAAGAAGCTTATGTTGTTGAGGGTATTCCTGATACAGTAGATATTGTTTTAATAGGGAGAAAAAGTGATATATATTTAGCTAAACAATTAGGTACTAATACAGTAATACTAGATATATCAGATTATAAAGCAAGAGATTCTGCTTATAAAGTATATTTAACTTATACAAAATCAATTGATAGTATTAATTATAAGTTAGACCCATCTTATGTATCAGTAACGATTAAAGATAAGATAAGTGTAACAAGAACAATAGATTATGATTTAGTTAATGTTGATTCTTTAAATGAAAAGTTAAGTGTTGAAAATGTTGAATTATCTAAGAGTGAAGTAGTAGTTAAAGGTAGTAAAGATGCCATAGATAATATCGCGACTGTTAAAGCTTTAATTGATTTAAAAAATAGTAGTTTAAGTGATGCGGGAACTTATGATGTTGATAATATTCCACTTCTAGCATATGATAGTAAAGGAAAAATAATTGAAGATGTTGAGATTGTCCCAGTTACTTTGACTGCTAGTATAACATTAGATACATATTTTAAAAGTGTACCAATAGAAGTACTTACTACTGGTAAATTAGTTACAGGGAAGGCTATCGCGTCTATTTTAATTAATAGTAGTAATAATCATTCTGTTACTATATACGGAGAACAAGAAACAATAAGTAATATTTCAAGTGTACCGGTTACAGTTAATGTTGATGGACAGGGGACAAGTGGTACTAAATCATATAATGTTACAATAAATAAACCAACAGGAGTAAGGTCTTTAAGTGAGACTAAAGCTAATATTACAGTTACTTTTGGAGAAGAAAAACAAAAGGAAGTTAATATATCAACAATTGCTAGTAAGAATTTAGCAACAGGCCTAACAGCTAATATAGTAGGTGCTGATAATATTAATGTAATAGTTAAGGGTGTTCAATCTGTTATAGATAATGTTACAGAAAATAATATTGATGCTTATATAGACCTTGCAGATTATAATACTGAGGGAGAATATGAAGTTGAAGTAAAAATTGATAATAATGACCCTAAATTAAATTATGTTGTTCAATCAAAAATAAAGGTAAGAATATCTAATGCAAAAGAATAGGTATCCTTACCTTTTTAGATATATAGAAAAGAGTTATAGTATAGAAAAGGTGGCCTGGTGGGCCACCAATTGAGTGGGAGCTATTATCAAGAATTATAATATAAGTAGTTTAAAAAGATTTAGGTGTTTTTATATTCTTTATGAAAAAGGTGCGCCAATGGCGCACCAATTAAGTGGAGCAAAAAATTAATTGTGTATGGAAAGAATTATAAAATAACAAGCCTTAAATATTATAAATTGTTTTATTTAACTTTTAAAAATGGTCAGCCATTGGCTGACCAATTAAGTTGGAACCATTATCAAGAAGTTAAAATAATTGATTAAGAAAATATTTTAAATTTTAGAAGTTCTACTTCATTGACCAAAAAATAACTAATAGTTTATACTGTTATATATAATAAATATGTATTTCGGGAGGTTTTTAAAAATGGAACAATATAATGAAGTAGAACATTTAATTAAAAAATTAGAAGTAAATAAAAGAACTAGAGTATTACAAGACAATCGAGAAGCTTTAAATATTTATTGGGAAATAGGCAGATTAATTGTGGAAGCACAAGGTGGTAAGGAAAGAGCTAAATATGGAAATGAAGTAATAAAAAGGTGGTCTTTAAAGTTATCTAATATATATGGTAATAATTATACTGATAGAAATTTGCGTAAAATGCGTCAATTTTATTTAATATTCCTAAATCGGCCCCCAGTGGGGGCCATATCTTGGAGTCATTATCGAGAATTATTACCAATTAAAGACGAGAATAAAAGAAATTATTATATTA
>CANQTE010000053.1 GCA_947626695.1 uncultured Bacilli bacterium
GTGGACAATTACATGTTAATGTTAAAATATTTTATATGTTTTATAGAAAAAGTGTACCACTGGCACACCAATTAAGTTGATATTTAAAATAATTGTTAATCATTTCCAATTTTTTGTGAAAAAAATTTTTAAATTTATTCTTTTTGGCTGTCTTGTATTGTTATTTTTGCTTCTTTTATGTTATTACAATTATTAATTTCTATTTTCATTAACCATCCTGAATATTAATTAAACATTTTATTGTAAATTATTTGTTTATAAATAAATTTAAAAGCTACTACACAACAATTGTGCACTTTCAATAATAATCTACATTATAAAAAATTATACTATTTTTTCAATTATTTAATAGACTTAAATATGTTAATTTGATATAATAACAATATAAAGATAGTCTTGGAGGTACAATATGAAAAAATATAAAATGGCAAGTCTGTTTGCTGGAATTGGTGGTATTGATTATGGCTTTGAACAAGCTGGAGCTGAGCCAATTTGGGCTAATGAAATTGATAAATATTGTGCTGTTACATTTAATGCTAATCATAAAAAAATTAAATTAGTAATTGATGATATATCTAATATTAAAGGATGTGATATTCCCAAAATAGATATTCTATCAGCTGGTTTTCCATGTCAACCATTTTCAATAGCTGGGTATAGAAAAGGGTTTGAAGATGATAGAGGTAATATGTTTCATCAAATAATGAGATTAGTTGATGAGATGGAAACTTATAATAATAAGCCAAGAGTTTTATTCTTAGAAAATGTTAAAAATTTAAAAACTCATGATAATGGCCATACTTTTGAGGTAATAAAAAGTGAATTAGAAAAAAGAAAGTACATTGTAAAAGAGAAAATCTTAAATACTTGTGAGTATGGTAACGTCCCTCAAAATAGAGAAAGAATTTTTATAGTTTGTTTTCTTAACTTAAAGGATAGTGAAAACTTTAATTGGAAAAATATTCCTAAAATCCAATTGACAAATACCATTGATAATGTTATAGATTGGAATGCAGAAGTTTCTAAAAAATATCTTTATGAAGAGGATAAGAAGTGTTACAAATTATTAAAAGAAAATATTACGGCTCATAATACAATTTATCAATTTCGTAGAGTTTATGTTAGGGCCAACAAAAATAATATTTGTCCAACATTAACTGCTAATATGGGTATGGGAGGACATAATGTTCCTTTAATTTTAGATAACAAAAATAGAATAAGAAAATTATTACCTAGGGAATGCTTGCTATTACAAGGTTTTCCAAAAGAAATGATTATTCCCAGTGAACTATGCGATTCTAGAGTTTATAAGCAAGCTGGTAATGCTGTTTCAGTACCAGTTATAAAAAGAGTTGCTAAAGAAATTATTAATGCTATGCAAGAAACGGATTTGAAAAATGCAAATAATTAATTATGATAAAAATGAATTAGAAAACTATAAAAATGATTTAAAAATGATAGGATCGTTATCATTGCTATTTGCTGATAATGAAATACCAATGTTAGATTACAGAGTACCAGAAAATATATATTGTATGTCTTTTAATGCAAATAATTTGGCGCGTTCTTGTGTAACTGCTGATGCAAAATTGGGGGATATCGGAATAGGAATTAAAACATTTTTAGAAGGAAATAAGAAAACATGGCAGAAAATTGCAGAATTTGATAAAAGTTCAAGTGAATATAATGAATTAAGTGTTAAAGAAAAAGTTATCAAAATTTCTAATTTGAGAAATGAACGTATTTTATCAACTATGAGCATTTATGGTTTAAAGAGTTTAATTTATCATTGTGTAATTAGAAATAAAGAAGGATTTCATTTTTATGAAGAAGAAATGAATCTTATAGATATTAATAACATCAAAAATATTAAAGTGGTTAAAAATTCTATCTATTTTGAAGATGGTAAACACGAATATACCTTTAATACAACAAAAAGTACATTACTAAAAAGGTTTTATACTAATAATTATTTTGATAGTATTAAAGTAGAAATTGCACAAAACCCTATTGAATTACTTAGAAACTCTTTTGCAAATCTTGTTACTATTACAGAAAATAAAACAGTTGTTATTCCTTTATATTCTGTTAATAAAGGAATTAAATTTGTACCGGCCAAAAGCGGTTTAAATCAGTGGAATGCAGGTGGTAGAAAAAGAGGAGTTAATGAAGTATATATACCTTTTCCAGCTAAGCTACGTAAAAAATATAGCGATTTTTTCCCTGATAGAAATAATAGTTTTGAGGTTAATTTGCCAAGTGGTAAAGTAATTTCAATGAAGGTATGTCAAGATGATGGTAAAGCAATAATGTCTAATCCGAATAGTGAATTGGGAGAATGGATTTTAAGAGAAGTTTTAAGATTAGAAGAAAATGAATTAGTTACTTATGATACTCTAGCATCTTTAGGAATAGATAGTGTCATTTTTGAAAAGAATCATGACGGAGTTTATAATTTGGATTTCCAAAAAATAGATTTAACTAAAGAAAATGATGATGTTTAATATAATAGGTTTAATTCTATTGTATTCTATCATTTAATTGTACTAATTATATCCTCAATGCTATTTATTAACAGAATAATCAAAGTATTATGATAGTCAAACTTTATTAGATTTTTCAGCCAAAAAGAGCAAATTTAAAAATATTTTATCTCTTATGAACAATTTTACTGATGAGTTATTCAAATGACATATGGTTATTTTCACTAACATAAACAGGAATTTTTCTTTTACATACGTTTTTTGTTTTTTTATATTTGATATTTGTTTTGCTTAAGATATTCTATTGTATATTTTATCGTAATGATTAAATTATCTAAAATACCCTTAATATATTCTAATTCATTAGGAAGTAAGCTTTTAAATTCTTCTGAATAATTCATAAATAAAATAGTGTATGTGAACCTACTTATATAGAATTCATATTGTCAGATATAAATTTAAGTAAGCTCACAAACAAGCTTCATCAGTAAAATTGTTCATAAGAGATAATATTTTTTTCTGAATTTTTTAAGTTTAAGCATTATAATTTAACTATTTTTTACATTTATTTAACATATTTTAAGTATTTTACTTAATATAATAAGTAATAAATGATATAATATAGCTAAGTGGTGAAGTTTATGGGAAAAAATATTAAAAGAACCTTACAAAGTATATTATTTATTTTGATTATTATAGCTTTTATATATATTGGAACTAAAGATTTTAAACCTAAAGTAGAAGTAGATAATGAAAAATTTGACCAAGATTACCCTTTAGTAGATAAGAAAAATGTTTTTGTTTATGCAAATGCCAATGAAGTATATACAACATTAAAAAATGGAAGTGGTATTATCTTCATGGCTTTTCCAAGTAATATTTGGAGTGGATATTATGCTAAAATATTAAATGACGCGGCAAGTGAAGTTGGGGTAGATAAAGTTTTATATTATGATTTTTATGAAGATAGAAAATTAAAAAATGCTACATATCAAAGTATAGTAGTTAAATTAAATTCTTTTTTACCTGTATTAGACGAATTAAATCAAGATATATATGCCCCAACTTTAATTGTAGTTAAAAATGGTAAAATAATATCTTTTGATAATGAAACATCTATAACAAGTGGTAATATATCACCTGAAAATTATTGGAATGATTTAACTATGGGGTTAAAAAAGCAAAATTTAAAATTAATGTTACAAGATTATTTAGGAGTGAAGGAAAATGAATGATACAAGAAATGGAATAGTTTATGGAATGCTTTTTATCTTTTTTATTGTTTGTTTAATCGTGGGTGGTTTCTTTGCCATGGAGTATTTCATTAATGATAATAAAGGGAAAGTTGAAACACCAGAAAAAATAGAGAAAAAAGAACATGAAGTCGTTGCTAAAGATTTAAAAATAGATAATAGTAAAGATTATATTTATTTTACAAATGATGATATTATAAATGAGGAATATAGTATTAGTTATCCTACTATAAACATAAATATTGATAGTGATATAGCAAGAGAAACAGAAAAGTTATTAAATGAAGAGATTAATACTAATAAAAGTTCATATAAAGAAATAAAAGTTGAAACACAAGAAGATAACACTGATAAAGAAACAAAAGACGAAGAAAAAGGCGAAGATAATACCGATACAGAAAGTGATACATCAGAAGTTAATTATGCTAAATATACAAGATATTTTTCTCAAGATTATGTTTCTTTAAGAGTAGATAATTATAGTTTAGATGCATCAAATGGTGAAAAATTTTTAAATAGTAAATCTTATATATTTGATACTAGTACTGGTAATTTACTTACAAATGAAGAAGTATTTTCTATCTATGATACTAATTTAGAAAACTTAAAAGAAAAGATAAAAACTCATTTAGAAAATGATACAATTATTAAAGAAAGTGAAGATGAAAAAATAGATATTAATAGTACATTAGATAATTTAGAAAATAGTTATGCAATTTTTATAGATAATGATGGTAATTTAAATATAAGTTATCTTGTAAAATCTAATAAAAAAGATTATAATGATGTTATAATTATTGATTAATGGAGGAATAATAATGGATACAGAATTAAAATTTATGAAAGCAATTGAAAATCTTGAAGGAAGATTAACAAATATTAGAGCAGGGAGAGCCAATCCTAGTATGTTAAATGGTATAAATGCGAGTTATTATGGAACACCAACTCCTATTCAAAGTCTTGCTAATATTACAGTTCCAGAAGCCCGAAGTTTAATGATTAAACCTTTTGATAAAAGTGCTTTAAAAGAAATAGAAAGAGCTATAAATGAAGCAAATTTAGGAATAACACCTATTAATAATGGAGAAGTAGTAATATTAACTGTTCCAGAACTAACTGAAGAAAAAAGAAGAGAATATGTTAAACTTGCTAAAAATACTTGTGAAGATGCTAAAGTTGCTTTAAGAAATATTAGACAAGAAGCTAATGAAGAGATAAAGAAAATGGAACTTCCTGAAGATGAAGAAAAAGGGAAACTTAAAGAAATACAAGATTTAATAAATGAATATAATAAAAAGATAGACGAAATATTTAAAGAAAAAGAAGCAGAGTTAATGAGGGTATAAGATGAAAAATAAATTTAAGGGAATAGATAATAATGAGGTTAATGAGGTAGTATCTCTTACTAAAAAGATATTAAAATTATTATATATAGTTATGGTTGTAGCTATAGTATTATGTGGAACAGTTATATTAAAAAACTTAAATGTTTGGCATCTATTATTTACTTTTCTTAAAGTTTTATCTCCATTATTTATTGGTTTTATTATTGCTTGGTTACTTGACCCAATTGTTAAAAAAATGAATGAAAATGGTATTCCAAGAATTGGGGGAAGCTTAATTGTTTATGCTGTTTTTTTAGTATTTATCTATGTTTTTTTAAGAATATTTATTCCCACTTTATATACTCAAATTAATGATTTAATAAGTACTTTACCATCAATTATAGATAAATTTAAAGGTTTTGCCGACGAGTTTGTCGCCGAAATTTCTATAAGTGGTTTTGATTTAAGTAATTTTAAAGATAACTTATTTTCGGGAGTTGGCAATTATTTAGTTGATTTTACTAATTCTTTACCAACTACTATCGTGAGTGTTCTCGGTAATTTAGTATCGGGTATAGGAACTATATTAATTAGTTTAGTAGTAGGTTTATATATGTTATTTGATTTTGATGCTATATCTAAACATTTTTTAGAGTTAGTTCCTAATAAAAATCGTTATGAAATAGAAATATTATTACTTGATATAGGAAAAGAAGTAAGAAAGACTATAAGTGGTACTTTACTTGTTGCTTTAATGGTCTTTATCTGTGATACTATTGGCTTTGCCGTAGTAGGTTTAAAAGCTCCTTTATTATTTGGTATTTTCTGTGGACTTACCGATTTAATTCCTTATATTGGTCCTTATATAGGAGGAGCTGCCGCGGTTATCGTGGCTTTTAGTCAAGGCTCTATTACAGGTATTGCTGTTTTAATTATATGTGTTGTTGTTCAATTAGTAGAAAATTATATATTACAACCTATTGTTATGAGTAAAACAACCCATTTACACCCAGTTACTATTATGATAGGTTTACTTGTTTTTTCCCATTATTTTGGCATAATAGGCATGGTTATTGCTACTCCATGTATTGCTCTTTTAAAAGTAATATTTAGATTTATAGTTAAAAAGTATGATTTATTTAAAGACGACGAAGTATTATTAGAGGCTTTAGAAGAAGATTAAAACACTTCTTTTTTTAATGTTTTACCACATATATAATCAAGTGAAACATGAAAGTATTTAGCAAAAGCATAAAGGTAAGTAATATTAACTTTACGAGGATTTTTTTCATAATTAGAAATAGTACTTACTGAAACATGAACTTTTTTACTAAAATCTTTAACTGTAACCCGAGCTAATCTTCTTACATATCTTAAACTAAATCTTAAATATTTATAATCAATATTAATTCTTGTATTATAATAATTTAAAGAATTAGAAAGACCCATAAGATAATTAAAAGAAACACCATAAAAATTACTTAAAAGGTTTAATTCTTCTAATTTCATAGTTCGCACATTCTCTTCATATAATTGATATGTTTTTAATGAAACATTTAAATAGTTAGCTAAATCTTGTTGAGTTAAATTCTTTTTATTTCGAAGAGAAATTAATAAATTTCCATTTTGCATATTTTTTCTCCTTTCTTAAGTTTGCTATTATAACTAAAAAATTTGTAAAAAATGTCGAAGCATGTCGGAAGCTTCCAAAAACAGGTCAAAATTTCAAAAAAAAAAAGTATTTGAGGGGGGTGCGGGTAATATATATAAGTGAAGGGAGAAAAAATAACATGAAGATAGAAGAAATATTACAACGAGATTTAAAAGACTGTGGTGCATGTTCTATATTATGTTTACTTAAATACTATAATGGGTATGTTCCTTTAGAAAAAATAAGAGAAGATACTATGACAAACATAAATGGAACTACTGCATATCATATAGTTAATGCTTTAAAACTTTATGGCTTTGAGTCCATTGGAGTTAAAGTGGAAGATATATTTAGTGAAGAAATATATTTACCAGCAATATGTCATCTTATTTTAAAAAATGGTTTACAACATTTTGTAGTCATTTATAAAATAACTAATAAATATATCTTTATGATGGACCCTGCAAAAGGTAAAGTTAAAATGAAAGTTAGTGAGTTTTTAACTATTTGGGATAATGTTTTAATACTTGCAATGCCTATATCAGTTATTAAGCTTGATAAAGAAAAAAGTATTTTTAAACTATTTTTAGAATTAGTAAATAAAAATAGAAATATTTTTCTTACTATATGTTTAGTTAATTTCCTAGTTGTTTTCTTAAGCATAATAAATAGTTTTTATTTTCAAGTTGCAGTCTCAGAAATAAATAAGGGAAGTGATATTAATTTTTTAAAATTTATTATTCTTTTATTTGGTAGTTTAACTCTTATGAAAGTTATTTTAAGTTATGTAAAAGATTATTATATTACTTTCTTAAATAAAAATCTTGATAATGAAATATTTACTAATTTTCTTAGTCATATTTTTAAACTCCCTTTGAAGTTTATGCAAAATCGAACAACAGGAGAAATAATTTCAAGAGTAGATGAACTTAGTCAAGTTAAGTCTTTATTCTCAGAAATATTTACTAATTTAATATTAAATATGATTTTGATTTTAACTTCTAGTATAATCTTATATTTTATAAATTCTAAGCTGTTTTTTATTCTTTGTTTAATCATTGGAATTTATATCGTAAGTGGTTTAATATTTAATAAGATTATCTATTATCGTATTAAAGAAAACATTGATGCAGGTACAAAATTTAATGCTATATTAGTAGAAAATGTTGAAATGAATAACAGTATTAAAAATCTTAACTTAGAAGATAAGTTTTTATACCGTTTAAAGAGTAAACTATTAAGTTTATTAAAAAGTAATTTTCATTTAGAAAGATTAATAAATAACAATAATTTGTTTGAGAGTTTAATCTATGATTCAGGTATATTTATTATAAGCACAGTTGGTATTTATTTAATCTATAAAGGAAGTTTAGATTTATTAAATTTAGTTACTTTTAATAGTATTATATTATATTTATTTGACCCCATAAAAAGTTTAATAAGCCTGTTACCTAAATATAATTATTTAAAAGCATCATTTAAAAAACTAGGAGAATTTATTGCTATAAATGAAGAAATTCATAATGATGGCTTTAATTTAAAAGATAATAGTATAACTTTAAAAAATGTTACTTTCTCTTATAATAAATATAAAAATGTTATTGAAAACATGTGCCTAGAAATTAACGCGAAAGATAAGGTATTTTTACAAGGACCAAGTGGAAGTGGAAAAAGTACTATTTGTAAATTGTTATATCGTATCTATGATGGTTATAATGGTAATATTTATTTAGGAGGTCAAAATGAACTTGATTGTTCTTTAGATAGTATTAGAAATAATATTTTATATGTTGGACAAGAAGAAGCTTTATTTACAGGAACTATTAAAGATAATATTTTATGTTTTAGAGATGTAACAGATGAAGAACTAGAACAAGTAGTTAAAATATGTCAAATAGATGATATTGTAAATAAAAGAGCTAATCGTTTTGATACTATTATTAATGCAACTTCTAATAATTTAAGTGGAGGCGAAAGACAAAGATTAATATTAGCAAGAGCACTTTTAAAGAAAAGTAACATTATTATATTAGATGAAGCTTTAAGTGAAGTAAATATAACTATTGAAAGAGATATAATTAAAAGTATTTGTGAAGTTTATAAAAATACAACTTTAATATATGTATCTCATAAAGATGTTAGTGATTTATTTCCTAAAGTAATTGAGGTGATGGCATGAACATTGAACCTAAAAAAATAATAAAGATTATAGTACTAATTCATCTTCTTATATTACTTATTATAGGCTATTTTCTAATAAAAACTAAAATATATGACCATTATAAAACAAAAGGTTATACAAAAAATAACTTAATTATAACTTATTTACCTACAAATATTACATATGATAAATTATTTATTAATAATAAAGAAATATCATGTAAAATTAAGAGTAAAGAAATTAAAGTAGATGAAAGTACTTTAACAAGTTATAATGAGTTAAGTCTTGATTGTTTAAAACAATTTTCAGATAATGAAATTGTAGATATTACATTTTATTATAATAAACAAAGAATTATTACAAAATTAAAAGATAATATGTTTTAGAAAGGAAGAATTAAAATGGAAAAGATTAATAGTAAAAATTTATTAGAGTATGTTGGTGGTTCTTTACTTGGAACATTAACACATATCTTAATTAGTGTTATTAGTTTAACACTTACAATTAGAAAGGTGGTAAAATAATGCAAGTTTTATCACAAAGAGATTTAGTTACAGTAAATGGAGGAGCTATAGCAAGTATTGTTAAGATAGGATTATTAGGAATTGCTGGAGCAGCCGTATTTGTTGCATCAGTAATATATGGTTATATCCATCCTAATAAGTGTAACTAATTATGAAGTTAAGTAATAATGAACTACTTTTAATAAATGGTGGTAATATAAGTACACTTCTAACTGCTGTTGTAAGAGTAGTATCAGCAATAATTAGCTTTGGTAAAGATGTTGGTTCCTCTATTAGACGTATAAA
>CANQTE010000054.1 GCA_947626695.1 uncultured Bacilli bacterium
TGCTGATTATTTACTTGGTAGAATAGATAGTCCTAAATATTTAAAATAATTTTTAACTATTTTTTTCACTTATTAATTCACTTAAAGGAACAATATTTAGATTTTTAAAACTTAAACTTTTAAGTAACATTTTAATATCTATTAATTTAGCATTACTTTTAATTAAGATAATAGTTCCATTTTGAAGATTTTTTTTAACATCTAGATAATTAGTACTATTTAATTCTAAAGTAGGTTCTATTAAATAATTATGATATTTTAAACAAATATTTTTTAATTCATTATTTAAGACACATATATTTTTATTTTCTTTATTTAAATTTAAATTATTTTCTAATGACTTAAAGTTTACTAAATCATTATTAATACTTTCAAAATAATTATTTTTCTTATATGTATTTAGATTTACTAATAAATTAGCTTTAATATTATTATTTTTTAAATAAGTACTTATATTATTTTCTTCTTCTAATATTAAACTTACTTTATTAGTATTTTTATTACCATTTTTTATTATTTTATCTTTATTATCTTGCAGAGATACAAGAGGCTTTACTTCATCAAAAATAAGATAATAAGCATTAAAGGTATTAAGTTGCTCCATACGATAAAAAGAGTCTTTAGCATTTACTTTAAGACCATTTATACCTGGTGTTATATAATCACCTTCAATTATAGCATTAACACTTTCTACTTGATAATTTTCTTTTTCATTATTTATTTTAATCATTAGAGGATTTTTATTTAAGACGATACTTGCAATTTGTTCGGTATAATAAAAACTAAAGACCATAATAATTATTAAACCTAAATATTCATAATATTTCTTCAATATTACCACCTAAAAAAATTATATGAGAAATTAAAAAAGACTAAAACTTAATTTAGCCATTTTTTTACTAGTTCAGCACCTCTTTTAGGATTTTCCATCAATATTTCGTAAACCATTTTATTCTTTTTTATCTCGGTTATAAAGATAATTTCTTCACGAGTAAGTTCAACAAACTCGTTCATTTCTTTAGATTTTACTAAATAATCGGAACCTAAAAGATAATCGGCACTCACTCCAAATACGTGCATTAGCTCAATTAATGCTTCAATGGTTGGGTTTCTTGTTTCATTTTCGTAAAAACATATTGCTGATTTACCAACCCCAATTAATTCTCCTAGTTGTGTCTGTGTTAAACCTTTCTTTTTTCTTTCTTCTTTAAGCCTAGCTCCGTTTAACATCCTCCCATCACCCTCAATACTGATTATAACTTCACTTACACATAAAATGTAATTTTTCCACCTATGGTAAAAAATACCAAGTGTTTTTAATTAATTATCAATCATATTGAGGAAAATATCAAGCTTTTTTAGGGGAACTAGATATGAAAGTAACTTTATCGACAATTACTTCTGTTAAGTGTTTTTTCTCATTATCATCTGTTTCATAAGTTCTAGTTTGAAGTTTACCTTTAATTCCGACGACATCACCTTTATGACAATAATCTTTAGTCGCTGATGCAATACCATTCCAAAGAACACATCTAATAAAATCAGCATCATATATACCATCACTATTGCGATAATCACGAGATACGGCAACAGTTATAAGAGTGCGACAAGTACCATCAGAACTTGTTTTTACTTCAGGGTCTTGAACTAATCTTCCAACTAAAGTAACACTATTCATGCATTTAGCCTCCTTTCAGTCTCAATATAGCATGAGAACTAATATAAGTCAAAATGCAGATTATATAAGATTTACTAGACAAACATATAAAATTTACTAGACAAATATATAAGATTGGTAACACAAATATATAAAATTGGTAATTTTTAAAAAAATTAATAATTTTTTAATAAACGATTTAATTCAACAGCATATTCCATAGGAAGTTCATGTTTAAAATCTTTAATAAAGCCCATGACTAAAAGTTCTTTGGCAGTATCTTCACTTAAACCTTTACTCATTAAATAAAATAGTTTTTCTTTATTTACTTTAGAAATTGTTGCTTCATGTTCAATAAAAGAAGTTTCATTAGAGACAATATTATTTGGTATAGTATCACTTTTACTTAAAGTATCTAATATTATGGTATCACATTTAATGGTAGCTTTAGAATATAAAGCATTTTTAGTTATTTTTGATGTACCACGATAAATACTTGTTCCTCCATTTACAGAAATAGATTTACTTAAAATATTACTTTTAGTGTGTTTTCCTAAATGAATCATTTTAGCACCAGCGTCAATTATTTGTGATGAATTAGCATAGGCGATACTAATAGAATTACCAACTGAATAATCTCCTTTTAAAATACATGATGGGTATTTCATAGTAATACCAGAGCCTATATTACCATCTATCCACTGCATAGTACCATATTCATCAACTATGGCTCTTTTAGTAACTAAATTATAAACATCTTTACTCCAATTTTGAATTGTAGAATATTTACATTTTGCGTGTTTACCAACAAATATTTCAACTACACCGGCATGTAAACTAGTTGTAGAGTAACTTTTGGCAGTACAACCTTCAATGTATTCTAATTCGGCATAATCATCAACTATTATGATTGTTCTTTCAAATTGGCCTAAATTTTCTGTATCTATTCTAAAATAACTTTGTAAAGGTCTATCTAATTTAGTATGTTTTGGTATATAAATAAATGAACCTCCACTCCAAAAAGCACCATTTAAAGCTGTGAATTTATTTTCATCATATTTAACTAGTTTATTAAAATATTTATAAAATAATTCGGGATATTTTTTTAAAGCGTCATCTGTACTAGTAAATATTATTTTACTATCCTTATCTTTAATATTATGGTAAACTACTTCACTTTCATATTGATTAGTTACACCATATAGGTATTCTTGTTCGGCTTTAATAACTCCTAAATCACAAAATGTTTGTTCAACTTTTTTATCGACTTTTTTCCAATCGTTAGTTAATTTATTTTTATTTTCTTTGTATAAAGTTAATTTAGTATAATCTATATTTAACTTTGGGCCAAAATTTGGATTATCTAACTCATTAAATTTGGCTAGAGATTTAAGACGAAAATCGAGCATTCTTTGTTCTTCTTCTTTTTTAGTACTTAATTCAATTACATATTTTTTATCTATTTTTTGCATAATTATCCCCAGAAGTTATTATACTACATATTTTTTTATTTGTTTAGTGTTGTTTTTTAATAATTTTTTTGGTACAATATATAATAATAGAGGAAATGAGGCTAGAGTGATGAATGATAATGACCTAAGTAAAAGTAAAATTATGAATGTTAATGATTTTATATTCCGTCAAAATCTAGAGTTTTATCCTAATCTTATGGGGCTTAGTTGTGCTGATAATACTTTGATATATCAAAAAAATGGTATAGTTATAGCACGTGTTCCTTTGACTTTTGATTTAAGAACTTTACCGGGAGAAGCTTGGAATGTTAGACCAGAAGAATTTTTAAATATAGTTAATTTAAATAAAGATGTAAAGGGACTGTATAGGTTTACGCAGTTTTTACAAGAACATGCGAATGATACTTATTTAGGAAATGTCTTAGGAAGTGAGGGGTAAAAATGACACGTGAAGATGTTAAAGTAGAGATGGACCGCTACATAAGAGGGAGATTAAATATGAAGTATTTAACAGAAGATAATAAGACATTGGTTGGTCAAACTCTTAATTATATAAATAATTTACCTGAGGGAACAGAACTTAAGAGTACTATTGATATGTATAAGTTAGAATATTATAAAAAGGCTAAGCAAAGTAATAGCCCTAATGAATTAGAAATAGCGGATGAGTTAATGCAAATACAAAATACACAGGAATTAAAATTGACTAATAATGATGGACCAAAGTTAGCACTTGTAAAGAAAGAGGAAAGTTACCCTCTTGCATCAAAAGCTGCTTTTATAAATGTGGCAATATTGTTATATGGAATGTTAAATATTGGGTTTATAATTGCTATTGCAATACTTAGATAAGAAAAAGCCAAACTAATATAGCTTGGTTTTTTAATATTCTGGTTCATACTCATTAGAAGTATTACCTATATAATTACCGTTTATATCGTAATAATAAGTAATATCTGTAGCTTCAACTTTTGAGTTTGCAACTTCGTCTTTAAAAAACATTAACTGCATTACACTTGCTTTTGGTTGATAGCTTTTAATTATTAATTCTTCTAATAAATTGTTTTTAAAATTTTCTTGTGGCATAGTCATTTTAGAGTATAGAATTTCAATTTCAATATATGCTTCATTTCTTATTTCTTCTGATATATCTTCTTGGTCATAATCATTACTTATTGCATATCCATAATTAGCCACTACTTGAAAAACTATACCTTTACTTGAAGTATCAGAAGCTTTTTTTAAACTACTTACCATTTCTTCAAGTTTACTGTTAACATCTTGAGTAACTTTTTTATTTATTTCGGCACTATTTATATTATCATATTTATCATATAAAGTTACATCAGCATAAAAATTATCGGTAAGAAAGCCATAGATAGATTCTTTAGGTATTCTATTATTAGATTGAGTATTAATTGTAGTAAATGGAGTAGTCATAATAAAAATGTTTTTTAGGCCTACATCATTTTGTTCATATAAAGAAGTATTAACAGCATATCTTTTAAATAAAGCAATATATTCTTTATAATCTCTATATTCTATTTTTAAAGCAGTATCTGTAAGATTATAGATAAGAATACTGTTTGTGTTAATAGAAAAATTAAGGTTATCTTTTTGAGTTTGAAATTTATTAACAATTTTTAAAATTTCATCTTCATATTCTTTAGTATCTATATCGTTCATATCGGCACTACCACTTGTATAGCCATCTTCGTCATTAAAAGCACTACTCCAAGCTAGATTTTCATAGGCACTCTCAGCAATTATAGAGTTAATTGGTGTATCACTAGTAAATAAATCTAGGAATTTGAGTTTATCACCTGTATTTAAATCATAGTTTAAATATAAATAATTACTATTATTTTCATTTTGGTAATAAATTACTATAGATAAAATATTAGAAAAATTACTATTTATATTTACTCCAACGGAAGAATAATTCTCTTTTAAATCATATACTTTATTTTTTATTTCTTCATTAATTTTATTTAAAACTGTTTTATTTTTAAGGCCTTCAAATCGTAAATAACTTATTCCTCTGCAATAATCGAAATAGCTATTTTCTATTTCACGTTCATTTCCATCATCATAACAAATAGTTTTATAACTTAAATCATTTTGATTATAAGTATCTCCTAGTTTGATACCTAAATATGTATCATTTGCTTTCTTTTTATTAGTTTCTTCGGGAATATCTGTTGTAAAATCATTCGCTTTATTTAAAGAAGATATTTTATTATTTATAAGAAAATAAGTTATAATTCCCGAGATAATTACAAATATAATTATTAATATTACATTTACCTTTGGTTTATTTATTGTATTCATTTAATCACCTACTTATATTTTATGGTTCAGGCTCAAACTCACTAGAAGCATTTCCTACATAATTTCCGTTTATATCATAATAATAAGTAATTGTTTTACCATCATATGTTGATGTTTCAATTTCATCTTTATAAAAAGCTACTTGCATTACACTAGCTTTAGGTTGATAATTTTTAGATACTAAATAGTCTAATAGATTGCTTTTAAAATTTTTTTGGGGTATAGTAAATTTAATATAAGAAATTTCAACACTAGCATATGCACCATTTTCAAGTTCTTCTGGTACTTGTTCTTGAGGATAATTATCATTTATTATGTGACCATCATTACTTACTACTTGAAAAACTAACCCCTCATTTAGATTATTAGAAGCTTCCTTTTTTAAACTACTTATCATTTCCTTAAGCTTACTATTAACATCTTGTGCAACTTTCTTATTCATTTCTTCACTATTTGTATAATATTTATATATATTATAGTTATCATATAAGCCTACATCAGCATAAAAATTATCTGTAATAAAGCCATAAATTAATTCTTGTGCGTCAAAGTAAAAATTATATGGAGTGGTCATAATAATGATATTTTTTAATCCTATATTATTTTCCTCATATAAAGAATTATTAAAAGCATATCTTTTAAAGAGAGCAACATATTCTTTACAATCTTTATATTCTATTTCTAAATATGTATCTGTAATATTATAGATAAGAATACTACTTGGATTAATGGAAAAATCAATGTTATCTTTTTGGACTTGAAATTTATTAATAACTTTTAAAATTTCATCTTCATATTCTTTAGTATCTACTTCGTCCATATCGGCACTACCACCAACTCCATATTCATTATCAATATTTGACCAAGCAAGATTTTCATAAGCACTTTTAGCAATTATAGAGTTAATTGGTGTATCACTGGTAAATAAATCTAGGAATTTTATTTTATCTCCTGTATTTAAATCATAATTTAAATTAAGTCTTTTATAATCATAATTATCATTTTCATTTTCATAAATAATATCTATAGATAAAATATTGGAAAAATTACCATTTATATTTGTTTTAACAGAAGAATAGCTATTCTTTAAATCATATACTTTATTTTTTATTTCTTCATTAATCTTATTTAAAACTGTTTTATTTTTAAGACCATCAAATTGCAAATATATAGCTCCATCACAAGCATCATAATAATTTTCTAATTCATACTCATTTTCACCATCAGAACAAATAGTTTTATAACTTAAATCATTTTGATTATAAGTATCTCCTAGTTTGATACCTAAATATGTATCATTTGCTTTCTTTTTATTAGTTTCTTCGGGAATATCTGTTGTAAAATCATTCGCTTTATTTAAAGAAGATATTTTATTATTTATAAGAAAATAAGTTATAATTCCCGAGATAATTACAAATATAATTATTAATATTACATTTACCTTTGGTTTATTTATTGTATTCATAAGACACCTATTTTACAGGAACATAACCTGCGTCTAAAGCTGTTTTTTGTCCGCGTGCAGAAAGCATAGCATTTACTAATTTATATGTATCACTATCTTTAGGAGTATCTTTTCTTATAACAATATAGTAAGCAGTAGTAAATGGGTATGTATCATCTTTTATATTTTGATTATTAGGCTCTATATCATTTACTTTTAAAAGTTTAATACGACTAGCAACACTTTCATCAATAGTTTGAAACATAGTTGTTGCATAGTAATAATAAGAATAACCGATTGCGTTTTCTCCATTATTATACATAGATACTAAATTAACAATATCACGCATTGTTTCGACTAAATCCTCTTTGGGTGCGTCCATGATTTTTTTGCCTTTCATAACTAAATTTAACATACCTGTTTGACTACCAGAGTTTACTGGTCTTTGATAAGCTTTAATAGAAGTATTTTCTCCTCCAACATCTTCCCAATTAGTTATTTTACCAGTATAGATATCTTGTATTTCACTGATAGTTAAGCTATTTACTGGATTATCTTTATTGACAAAAAAGACAAAACCTTCTTTAACAACTGGTATTATTTCTAAATCAACATTTTTTTCTTTTGCAAGTTCTAGTTCTTCATCTGAGGGGTGAGTCATAACCATTAAATCAATTTCTTTATTAATTAACCTAACAAATCCTGGATGAGTATTAGTAAATCCATATTCATCAAAATTTATATCTTTTTTAGCAGTAAAATTTTTAATAAATGCTTCGACTAAAGGTACTGTTGCTAGTGAAGTATCTACTTTAGGTAAGTTTTCCATAGTAAATATAGCTTCATTTGTTATTTCTTCATTAGTTTTATTATTTAAAGATTTTTGATAGTTTTTAGTAACACCAAAATATATACCTGTACAAATACCAACGACCAATATAATTATAATTCCATAAATTAATAAATTTTTTTTCATATAAACTAACCACCTATTCTTTTTTAATTGTAACATGTATTTATTAAAAAATCTTTATTTTTAGTGTATTTCTAATTTATTTGACAGTTAGTTTTGCATTTTATTATTTTTTATGATATAATTTAGACATGGGGTAGCAATGGTATCGACATATATTACTAGATATGACTGCAAGTGGGAGGAACACCTTACGAACAAAATTAAAATTAAATGACAAGAATGAAAGTTCTTTTGCTCCAAATGCTTTTGCATTTGCCTAGAATTAATTTAGTATAGGAGTAGCAAGCTTCTATGTATTTTGCTTATAGGATATATAGGGGTTCATAAATATAAGATATATTTATTTATTTGATTAAGATAAATAAATGAATTTTTTACTAATCTAGTTATTTTATAGGTTGGTCTTGAGCCAGTAAAATAATGAAAGTTAAATCAAGCTAAACTTGTAGATGTTGTATTATAGGGTATATTGGACAGGAGTTCGATTCTCCTCTACTCCACCAATTAAGATGTCAAACTCGAACTTTTTAAATTATTTGATAAGCTCGAGTTTTAATATTTAATAATTTATGATAAAATTACTTTAGTAGTTATGGGGGAAATATGAAAAAAGAATTAATTAAAACAGAAATAAATGTTAATAACAATAAAATAGGTATTTTAAGAATTGGTGATACTGACTATATATCATTAACTGATTTAGCAAAATATTCTAATCCTGAAAATCCCGCTAATGTTATAATACATTGGATGAGTAATAAAGGAACGTTTGATTATATAGGATTATGGGAACAGTTAAATAACGAAAACTTTAATTTCACGGAATTCCGTGAAATTAAAAATAATGAAGTTGGATATTCGTCATTTACTTTAAGTCCTAAAAGATGGATTGATAGGACAAATGCTATAGGAATATACTCTAAGGGAGGAAAATATAGTATAGGAACCTTTGCTCATCCTGATATAGCTTTTGAATTTGCTAGTTGGTTAAGTCCTACTTTTAAATTATATTTGATTAAGGAATTTGAAAGATTAAAAAAGAATGAAGCATATCAAGAAAAAATTGAGTGGCATGCTAATAGGATTTTATCTAAAACAAATTATTTAGTTCATACAGATGCTATAAAAAATTATATTGTGCCAACTTTAACAGAAAAACAAAAACAATTTGTATATGCAGAAGAAGCTGATGTTTTAAATGTTGCTTTATTTGGAATGACAGCAAAAGAATGGAGAGAAATTAATCTAGAATTGGCTAAAGATGGAAATATTAGGGATTACACAGATTTAGTACATTTAGTCATATTAAACAATCTAGAAAATTCTAATGCTGAATTTATTAAGTTAGGGCTATCACAAAAAGAAAGGCTAGTAAGACTTAATGGCTCTGCTAGAAATCAAATGGAAATTTTAAAGAATAATAATGGAATAAAGGAATTAGAAAGTATTAATAAATATTTAATTGAAAGTAAATGAATATTTATCTATTTAGAAAGCATAAGACTGATGATACCGCCATTCATCAGGATAAAAATATAAAAAAATTATAAAATTCAATTTAGCCTAGGTAAAACCTAGGTTTATTTTAGTTTAATTATTAAAAAACCGTGAATAT
>CANQTE010000055.1 GCA_947626695.1 uncultured Bacilli bacterium
AAGGTAAAAATGCAGTTTATTGAATTTTTCCTTTTTGTTCTAGAATATTCTTTTTATTTGTGTTATACTATTATAAAGATAAGGAAGTGTTTTAAATGAAGTATGATGATTTAGAAAAAACACAAGATTTATTTTCTAATGAAGAGGCTATTCCAAGTCCTATTGCTAATATTGAAATGGAAGGAGTTACTAAAGATAATCTTTCATTAGAAAAAGAAAATAATAAAGATACTAAAGATAGTAAAGACAAAAAAGAATTAAAAGAAGATAAAAATAATAAGAAAAAGAAATCTAAAAAAAGTTTAATAATGCGTTTTAAAGACTTATCTAAAAAGAAAAAAATACTTTTAATTACAATAATTATTTTATTAATTTTAGCTCTTATGCTTTTAGGTTTAATATACTTATTTAAAGAACCTCCAAAAGAAGAGAGTGAAAAGAAAGAAGAACCAGTTGTTATTATTGAAAAAGAAAATTATATTTATGAAGATGGCATTTTAAAATTTCTTGATGAAAATGAAGAAGAAATAGGCACCTATGAATGTCAAAATAAAGACGAAAATTTATGTTACATAGTAAATTATAATGAAGAAAATACTCTTGATTATGCTAAAAACGTTTATGAAGATGGAAATATTATTCCCAGAAGAAGTATCATTTATAATGATAATTATGTATTTATTCATGATAATAAAGAAAATACCGAAGAAATTATTTTATATAATATCGCAGAAGAAAAAGAAGAGGATAAATATAAATCTATCAAGGGTTATTCTGATAGTAATTTAGCCATTTTAGAGAATTTAGATGGTAAGTTTGGATTAATAGAATTTAATCGTGATAGTTTTACTAATAATATTGATTTTAAATATGATTATATAGGCATGTTAGATAATAATGAAAGGGTAGTAGTTAAAGAAAAAAATAAATATTATATATATGATACCTCAGGTAAAGCTCAAAGTAAAAGCCTTGATTATGAAATAAAAAATTATAATGATAAATATATTGTTGTTAATAATGAAGGTTATTATATCTATGATTATGAAGGAAAAATAGTAACTAAAAATAAAAGTGATTTTATTAATTTATTAGATGATTATGTAGTATTAATAAATGATAAGAAATTATATATTAGAGATTATGATAATAATAAATATAATGAAGATGGTATTAAATTAGATAATGATAATTATACTCCTGTAAGTGTTTTTGATAAAGATAAAACCTTAATTGAAGAGAAAAAAGCCTATGATATCCATATTGAAAATAATACTATTGAAGTAAAATATAGAAATAATAATAAAGAAAAAAGTAAATATATAAATATATATGAAGGCTTAGTTAGTAAAGATATCGCTAATTTAAACTATTTTGATGGTAATTTATATTTTTATAAAGATGAAGATAAAGAAGAATTAATTGGAAAATATACTTGTACTAATAAAAATATTATTGAAAAAAATACCAAAGTATTAAATAATTGTACCATAGCAACAGAATCTTTTTATAGTAAAAATGATGTTGAAGTAGATGAAAGTGCAAATTTAGGTTGGATACCTATTTATAATGAAAGATTTGTCTTTATCTCTGATGTAATAGATAATGATAAAAAAAATATTGTTTTATATGATTTAAAAGATAATAAAGCTTTAAGTAAATATACCAGTGTGGACGCGAAAGCTTATGTAAAAGAAAGCAAAGTTACATTTGTAAATGAAGATGAAGTATATATACTTGCTCAAAATACAAGTAATAAATCGCAAAATAAGAGTTATAAATATGGCCTTATTAGAATTGGTAATGATGTTAAAGGAGCTATTCCATTTGAATATGAATCTCTTGAGAGAATGAAAGAATATTATATGGCTCATGAAGTATCAGGTACTTATGTTTTGCTAGATAATGCTGGGCAAAAAGTTACAGATAGATATGGTTATAAAATCATGGATTATGAAGGTAATTATTTAAAAGTTAAAGATGGTGATTTATGTTATATTTATGATTTTCTAGGTAGTAAAATAACTGATGAAGGCTATAAAGATATCATTTTATATAAAGACTATTATGTTATTATAAAAGATGGTAATAAATTAAATATAGGGGAGTATAATAATTCTAGTTTTGAGTTATCCATGGATATAGATGTCAGTGAATATTATCAAAATGATTATGAAATAAATAAAACAACTGATGGCTATAAAATTAAGATAAAGAGTACTAATAAAATATATTATTCTGACGAATCTGGTTATATTGCCGAAGAAAGTTAATTTAAAGCTTGCAAGTTTATTATTTATTTGGTAAAATAACTTTAAAGACGAAGAACAAGAGGAGTAAAAAGTGATTTTTTAAAGAGAGCCTTAAGATGGTGGAAATAAGGTAAAATAAACTTTTGAAGGTAGCTTGGGAGTTTTATATCTGAAATAAAGTAAGATATAATGTATGCCTGCATTAAAGGTTAAGAGATAGTTAATAAAGGTGGTACCACGGTTAATTCGTCCTTTGGTATTATCTTTTTTTATTTAAAGGAGAGATTTTATGTTAGATAAGAAATATGACCATTTAATGGTTGAAAATGGAAAATATGATAAATGGTTAAAAGAAGGGTATTTTGAGCCCAATAAACTTGCTAAAGAGCCATTTTGTATTGTTATACCACCACCTAATGTTACGGGAAAATTACATATAGGACACGCTTGGGATACAAGTATTCAAGATACAATTATTAGATATAAAAGAATGCAAGGATATAAAACATTATGGTTACCAGGTATGGACCACGCAGGAATTGCCACTCAAGCTAAAGTTGATAAAAAACTCAAAGAAAATGGTATTAATCCCCGTAGTTTATCAAGAGAAGAATGGTTAAAATATGCTTGGGAATGGAAAGATGAATATGCTGCAAATATTCATAAACAATGGGCTAAATTAGGATTATCACTAAGTTATTCTAAAGAAAGATTTACTCTTGATGAAGGCTTGTCTTATGCTGTAAGAAAAGTATTTGTAGACCTTTATAATAAAGGCTTAATATATCAAGGAGAAAGAATAATTAATTGGGACCCTGCCCATATGACTGCTTTATCTAATGAAGAAGTTATTTATAAAGATGTCCCAGGAGCTTTTTATCATTTAAAATATAAATTAGAAGATAGTGAAGAATATTTAGATGTTGCAACAACTCGTCCAGAAACTCTATTTGGAGATACTGCTGTTGCTATAAATCCCGAAGATGAAAGATATAAAAAATATCATGGTAAATATGTTATATTACCTATTGTCGGTCGTAAAATACCTATTATTTTAGACGAACATGCCGATATGACTAAAGGAACCGGTTGTGTTAAAATAACTCCATATCATGACCCAAATGATTATGAAGTAGGTCTAAGACATAACTTAGAAGCTATAAAATGTATTAATTTAGATGGAACTATGAGTGATACTGCCGGAGTATATGCTTCTTTAGATAGATTTGTTGCTCGTGAAAAATTAGTCCAAGATTTAAAAGAACAAGGCTTATTATTAGATATCGAAAAAATTACTCATAATGCCCCATTTAGTGAGAGAAGTGGCGTTTTAATTGAACCAATGCTATCAAAACAATGGTTTGTTAAAATGCGTCCTCTTGCCGATAGAGTTTTAATAAATCAAAAAAATAAAGATACGAAAGTTAATTTTATTCCTAAAAGATTTGAAAAAATCATGAACCACTGGATGGAAATAACATATGACTGGTGTATTTCTCGTCAACTCTGGTGGGGACATAGAATACCTGCCTGGTATAAAGGTGATGAAGTTTATGTTGGTATGAATGCTCCAAAAGAAGATGGTTGGGTCCAAGACGAAGATGTCCTTGATACTTGGTTTTCTAGTGCCCTATGGCCATTTTCTACTCTAGGTTGGCCAAATGAAACAGAAGATTTAAAAACATATTATCCAAATAATCTTTTAGTTACAGGTTATGATATTATTCCTTTCTGGGTTAATAGAATGACTTTTCAAGGCTTAGAATTCTTAAATAAAAGACCATTTGAATATTGTTTAATTCATGGACTTATCAGAGATAAAGAAGGTCGTAAAATGTCTAAAAGCCTTGGTAATGGTATAGACCCAATGGATATGTGTGATAAATATGGAGCCGATGCTTTAAGATTTTATCTAACTACTGCTGTTTCTAATGGTATGGATTTAAAGTTTGATGAAGAAAATCTTAAATCTACTTGGAATTTTATTAATAAACTATGGAATGCTTCTCGCTTTGTTATTATGAATACTACTTTAAATGAAGAAGCTAATAACTATAAAGATATAGATAAATGGATATTAACAAGATATAATGAAACTATTAAAGAAGTTACTAAATATATGGATAAATTTGAATTAAATAATGCTGGGAATACAATTTATAACTTTATATATAATGATTTCTGTGATAATTATATTGAGTTTGCTAAATTTAGTTTAGAAGATATAACTACTAAAACTGTTCTTAAAAAAGTTTTATCAGGTATCTTAAAAATGTTACACCCATTTATGCCTTATGTAACAGATGAAATTTATAGTGCTTTAGATAAAGACACTAATATAATGATAAGCAGTTATCCTAAATATAAAAAACAAGAAATATTTAAAAAAGAAAGTAGTAGTATTATAAATATTATTCAATTTATCAAGTTATATCGTAAAATTTATCAAGAAAATCATATGGATAAAAGTGTCGTAGTTAAATTTAATAATGCTAGTGATTATGAATTAATTAAAAAAATGCTTAAAATAAATAATATAACTACTGATAACTTAAATATAACTTCTTATAATGTTAATTATCAAGAATATGATGTAACTATTTATTATGAAAAAGAACAAACAGAAGAAGATATAAAATCTTTTAAAAAAGAAATAGAAACTTTAGAAATGTCTATTAATAAAAGAAAAGGCTTACTTGCTAATAATAATTTTATTAGTAAGGCTCCTAAAGAATTAGTAGATAGTGAAAAAGAAAAATTAGCATTAGAAGAAAGTAAATTAGCTAAATTAAAGTCCTCTTTATAGGGGATTTTTTACTTTGCATTTTAAATGTTAATAAATAACTTAAGAGTTTAAATCATAGTATTAAATGGGTGATGTAATATACATATATTTAAGAATTTACAAAATTTTTTATTAGACCAAGAATACTATATAGATATATTTAATAATTATATACATATATATCATTATAAAGAATTAATTACTTTAAGTGATAATTTAATAGAGTTAAAGTTAGAAAGTTTTAATTTAATTATTAAAGGGAAAGAATTAACTATTTCTAATATGGATAATAAAGAAATATTGATTAAAGGTATAATTAATAATATGGAGTTTAAAAGATGAGGCACATAATAAGAGTAAGAATTAAAACTTCTAATAAGACTTATTTATTATTAAAATTAAATAGAATAAATATAGATATTAAAAATATTAAATATGAAGATAATTATTTATATTTTAATATGTTTACTAAAGATTTAGAAAGATTAAATAAATATTTGATTAGTTATGATGTAGATGTAATAGATGATGTTGGTATATATAAATTAAAGAAAGCTTTAAAAGTTAATATGTTATTTATTGTGAGTATTATTTTTTCTTGTTTAGTTTTTATGATACTTAATAATTTAACTATTAAAGTAAATATTATTCATCAAGATAAAAGCATTCGAGAATTAATAGATAGTGATTTAAAAGAATTTGGAGTAAAACCTTTAAGTTTTAAGAAAAGCTATCAAGAGTATGAAGAGATTATAAATATTATTAAAAATAGACATAAAGATAGTATTGAATGGTTAGAAATAGATGTTGATGGTATGATTGTTAATATAAGGGTAGAAGAAAGAAAAGAGCTTAGTGAGGAAGTTAAAGATGGTTATTGTCATATTATTGCTAAAAATGGAGGCATTATTACAAGTATATATACATCAAGGGGAACAAGTTTAGTTAGTATAAATGATTATGTTAAAAAGGGAGATATATTAATAAGTGGGGAAATTAAATTAAATGAAGAGGTAAGGGGAGATGTTTGTGCAAGTGGTAAAGTATATGCTGAAGTTTGGTATAAAGTTAATACAAGTTTTCCTTTAGAATATATAGAGACTAAAGAAACTGGGAAAATGCGCTTTAATATGATGTTAAAAAAAGGAGAATATGAGTATATTATTTTAAAATCAAGAGTTAAAGATAGGATGGTAGAAAACAAATATATAACAACAATATTTAATTATGAATTATATTTACAAAAGGAAAAAGAAGTAATTAAAACAGCAAAAAAATATACTTTAGATGAAGCCGAAAATAAAGCTATAGACTTAATTCATGAAAAACTTATACTTAAAGAAAGTGAAACTCCTAAAATAATTAAAGAAAAAGTATTGCAAAAAAGTGTAAATAATGATAAGTTAGATATAGAAATGTTTATTGCAGTTGAAGAACAAATTGGGATAAAGGTACCATACACGAAAGAAATGGATAGTGATACTAGTGATGGAGAAAATAATAGCAATTATAACACAGTCAATTGATAAGATGTGGCCAATGCTTACAATATTTTTAGTTATTATAGCAACTGTTAGAATCGCGGCGATAAAATCTAGTAATGAAAAATTTATTTTTTATAAAGAATTTTCTAACTTTTTGTTTATTATTTATATATTTTTATTATATGAATTATTAACAAGGACGGAGCTTAATTCAGTAAGTGGCTATAATTTAGTTCCTTTTACCGAAATATTTAGATATAGGATAGGTTCTAGTTCTTTTTACTTTAATGTTGTAGGAAATATTGTTTTATTTATTCCTTTTGGTTATTTTATATCTACTTATATTAAACCTAATAGAATATTACCTATTTTAATTGTAAGTGTTATATCAAGTGCAACAGTAGAGTTTGTCCAACTTTGTATTGGAAGAAGTTTTGATGTTGATGATATACTACTTAATACAGTGGGAGCAATATGTGGATTTTTATTATATGTAGCTTTAAATGCCATTAAAAAATATTTACCGGGTATTTTTGGGAAAGATATAATTTATAATATTATTTGTTTTATAATATTAATATTTATGATTATTTTCTTATTAGGAAGAATGGGGATTACGATAAGATGAAAACTTGGGAGATAAATGAAGAATATAAAGTTAGTTTTGATTATAGTTATTTAGATAATGTAATAAAAAGAACTTTAGAAAAAGAAAATGCTTTAAATGCTTATTTTTCTCTTATATTTGTTTCAGAAGATAAAATTAGAAATATTAATAAGATGTATAGGGGAATAGATAAAGTTACAGATGTTATATCATTTGCATTTGAAGATAATAAAGATTTGGTGTATAATGATATAAGAGTTTTAGGAGATATATATATATGTATTCCAAGATGTATAGAACAGGCAGAAGAATATGGGCATTCAATGATGAGAGAACTTGCATTTTTAACTGTTCATGGATTATTACATTTACTTGGGTATGACCATATGACTAAAGAGGAAGAAAAAGAAATGTTTCATTTACAGGAGTTGATTTTAAATGAAGAAGGAATCACAAGATAAACAATTTAATCGTGATAGTGTTAAAGTTTATGGCTATAAAAGATTTTTAAAAAGTATTAAATATTCTTTAAGTGGTTTATTTTATGCATATCGTTATGAGCAAAGTTTATGGATACATGGTTTTGCAACAATTTTAGCAATTATTATGGGAATAATATTTCATATTAAATTATCAGAATGGGCAATTATTTTTATTGCTTTAGGTTCTATTTTAGCATTAGAACTTATTAATACGGCAATAGAAGCGGCGGTTGATTTAACAACAACTGAGATACACCCTTTAGCAAAAATTGCCAAAGATTGTGGGTCGGCTGCTTCTTTTGTGATGTCTATTGTATCATTAGTTATTAGTTTATTTGTTTTTGGTCCATATTTAAGAGAAATGTTTGCTTTATTATAAGGAGGGTTTTATGAAAAGTGGTTTTGTAAGTTTAATAGGACGTCCTAATGTAGGAAAATCTACTCTTTTAAATTCAATTATTAATTATAAAGTAGCAATTACATCAAAAGTTGCGGGGACGACAAGAAATATTATTCAGGGAATATATAATGAAGAAAATTACCAAATAGTTTTTATGGATACTCCAGGAATAATTAGGCCGATTAATAAACTTGGAAAAGTAACTAATAAACAAGCGATGGCTTTAGTTAAAGATATTGATTGTTTACTTTTTGTTGTAGATGCGGCATCAGGAATAGGTAGGGGCGATAAATTTATTATGGAAGTATTAAAAAAGAGTAATTCGCCAGTGATATTAGTATTAAATAAAATAGATAAATTATCTAATGTTGATATAATGTATAGTATAAATGAATATAAAGATTTATTTCCTTTCGCGGAGATAGTTCCAGTGTCGGCTTTAACTCGTGATAATGTTAAACATTTAATAGATGTTATAAAAAAATATTTGAAAGATGATATTAGATATTTTAGTCCTGATATAATTACTAGTAATAGCCCTTATTTTATGATAAGTGAAATAGTTAGAGAAAAACTTTTTGAGTGTTTAACAGAAGAAATACCTCATAGTCTTACTTGTTATACAGTATCTTTTGAAGAGAAAGAAAATATTATTAATATATGTGTTGATATAATTGTAGATAGAGATTCGATAAAAAAGATTATTATAGGAAAAAAAGGTGATACTTTAAAACAGGTAGGTATCGCGGCAAGACATGAGTTAGAGAGTATGTATAAGAAAAAAGTATATTTAGAATTGTATGTTAAAACAGTGAAAAATTGGAAAGATAAAGATAAGTATATAAAAGAATTAGGCTTTTTAGATTATTAAAAGTCTTTTTTGATGTTAGTTCTTCCAAGAAGATAATCGGCTGAGATATTATATTTTTTACATATATCGTATAAAAAGGGAGTTGCAATAATATTTTTTCCTTTTTCATAACTACATATGACAGTTTTATCAGTTCCAATAGATATAGCGAGTTTACTTTGAGTTAAACCTAAATCTTTACGCATTTTTTTTAATCTCTCTCCAATTAAATATTTGTCTATATTTTTATTTATATTATTTATATATTTATTATTAGAAAATCCAAGAATATAATCTAAGGAAACATTAAAATAATTGCATATATTAATTAAATGTTTAATTGGTATGATTGTGTCTTGAGTTTCATAATGACTATAAGTTATATATGAGAGATTTAAAAACTCTGCAATCTCTTTTTGTAAAACATT
>CANQTE010000056.1 GCA_947626695.1 uncultured Bacilli bacterium
ATCAAACCGCTCAATTACAACATATCGATACAGAAACAGGTTTTTGTAATGATACAGGTGGTTCTAAGTCAACTGGTAATCAAACTTACCCACCAAGTGATAGATTGGAAAGTGCCAAAACGCCATCGTTAAAATGTACAAGTTCTGATGATTTATTTACAAAGACGGGTAGTAAAGGGAACAATAAATTAACAAATCCAGTTGGTTTAATAACTGCGGATGAAGTGGCTTACGCTGGTGGGACGGATGGTAGAAATAATCAAAAGTATTATTTATATACTAACCAATATTACTGGACTATGTCTCCGTTCTACTTTGATGGCGGTTACGCGGTCGTGTTCAGTGTGAATAACGTTGGCGCCCTCGGCAACTACAACGGCCGTGTGTACTACGCGAATGGTGTGCGCCCAGTAATAAATCTGAAGGCTGATACACTGTTTAAAGAGGGTGGAACAGGCACTTCTACCAATCCCTACGAAGTTGTTATTTAATATCATGCTTAAGTAGCTCTAATCTTATACTTAAGCATATATTTAAGGTGATACTCTCACCTTATTTTAATTCCCCTAAAATTTATAAACTTTTCGTAAATACTTTTAAATACTCTTGAATTTTTACTTTCTTAAATTTATAATACAAACAAAGAGGATTTAAAAATGGAGTCTAAGTATTATAAAAATTTAAATATTATTAGAATTATCGCAGTTATTGCCGTTTTGTTATATCATTTAAATATATTAAAGGGTGGTTTTCTCGCGGTTTCAATCTTTTTTATATTAAGTAGTTATTTATCATGTTTATCTTTTTTTAAAAAAGAGAAATTTTCATTATGGAAATATTATAAAAACTTAATTATTAAACTTTATATTCCCTTAGTAATTGTTGTATTTACTACAATACTTGTTTTATCTTATATACCTAATTTTGTTTGGATAAATATTAAACCTGAGACTAAATCTGTTTTATTATTATTTAATAACTTTTGGCAATTATCTAATAATTTAAATTATTTTACTAAGAGTATGACTTCTCCATTTACCCATTTTTGGTATATTTCAATACTTTTAGAATTTGATTTAATATGTCCTTTTATATATTTATTTTTAAAAAAAATAGGAGATAAGATAAATCATATATTACCTATTATAATAACACTTATTATAAGTATTTTAAGTACTATTTATTTTTATTATTGTTCATTTAATTCTAATATTATGTATTCATATTATAATACTTTTAGTCGTATGTTTTCTTTATGGTTTGGTATTTGTTTAAGTTTAATACATATTTATTATGGCCCTTTAATTATTAAAAAATTTAGAGAAACAAGTATTAGTAAATTTATATTTAGTATTTATTCTTTATTATTAGTATTATTATTTATTTTTGTTAGTTATAGTTCTAAGTATTATGCTTTAAGTATGCTTTTAGTAAATTTTATTACTTTAAGATTAATTGAGTACGCTATAATAGATACTACTAGTGATAATATATTTTATAAACTTATTAAGAAATTATCTAGTATAAGTTATGAGGTATATTTACTCCAAATACCTCTTATAATTATTATGTCTAATTTTATAACTAATAAATATTTAAATATATCTATTATATTACTTTTATTTATATTATCATTTATATTACATTTTGCTTTAACTAAATATAAAAATTTAAAAGTAAATATTTTAAGATATATATGTTTGATTTTATTTGGTATAGCATCACTTTTAGGTATTTATAAATATTATGTGACAGAAGATTATACAATTGAAATGAAGAGTTTAGAAAAAGAATTAGAGAAAAATAGTATAGAGCTTTTAAAAAAACAAGAAGAATATAATAAAAGAGTAGTAACAGAAAATAGAACATGGGAACAAGAATTAAATAGTTTAACTATGAGTGAAGAAGATTTAAAGAATATGGTTACTAATTTAAGTATTACAGGTGTTGGAGATTCTGTTATGCTTGGGGCAATAGATAATCTTTATGATACTTTTAAAAATAGTTATTTTGATGCGAAAATATCAAGAACTGCTTGGGGTTTAAATGATATATTATTAGAGTTAAAGAATAAAAATATTTTAGGTGATGTTATTATTTTAAATCTTGGGGCTAATGGAGATTGTTCATTAAATTGTAAGAAAAAGATTATGGAAACATGTGAGGGGAAAGAAGTATTTTGGCTTAATACTACGAATTTAATAAGTGTTAATGATACTCTTAATAATTTTGCTAAAGATTATGATAATTTACATATTATAGATTGGTATAATATATCTTTAAATCATAAAGAATATTTTTATGCCGATGGTATTCATTTAACAGGAAAAGGACGTGTATTTTATACAAATGCAATATATGATGCAATATATGATTTTTACTTGAAAAAATATGAAGAAATAAAAGAAAATAAAATTAATGAACATAATATAATACTTAAAAATAAAATAACATTTATGGGTAGTGAATTATTATTAAATGCTTTTCCATATCTTAATACTTATTATAATAATTCAAAATATCTAATTAATAAAGATTATAATATAGATACGATAATAAAAGATTTAAATGATGGTCTTAAAAATAATACTTTAACTTATAAAGTAGTATTAGTATTTGATAGTTTAACTCATCTTAATATTAAAGATTATAAAAAGATATTAAATTTACTTAAAAATAAAGAAGTATATATAGTATCTTTAACTGATATAGATTTAAAGAGTTTAAATGCCAAAATAATTGATTTTAAAAAAGAAATATATATCCATGAAGATTATTTATTAGTAGATAAGATTCATTTATCGAGTATAGGAAATGATGCTTTAGTAAAGTATTTAATAAGTAATTTAAATAATTAAAAAGTCATAAAAAGAAATATTAGACGTAAAATCTAGTAGAGGTGTTAAAATTTTTGAAAAAAATAAGTTATATTGTGGTGTTTTTATGTTTATTTTCTTTAAAGATTGTAAGAGTTAGGGCAGTAGAAGATTATTTAAGTTTAGATGCTAAAAGTGCTATATTAATAGATAATGCTAGTGGTAAAATTTTATATGAGAAAAATATAGATGAGAAATTACCTATGGCTAGTATGACTAAAATTATGAGTATGCTTTTAATTATGGAACAAATAGATGAAGGTAATTTAAAATATACTGATAAAGTATTAATTAGTAAAAATGCCAGTGGTATGGGTGGTTCACAAGTTTTTTTACAGGCAGGAGAAGAGTACAAAGTAGAAGATTTATTAAAGTGTATTGCAGTTTCGAGTGCAAATGATGCGGTAGTTGCAATGGCTGAAAAGGTAAGTGGAAGTGTTGATGCTTTTGTTGATAGTATGAATAAAAAAGCCCAAGAATTAGGATTAATTAATACGCATTTTGCTAATCCTCATGGACTTGATAATGAAAATCATTATTCAACAGCAAGAGATATGAGTATGCTTGCTCGGGAATTATTAAAATATGAAGATATATTAAGATTTACTTCTATTTATGAAGATTATTTAACTAAGCCGGATGGTTCTCAAATATGGCTTGTAAATACTAATCGTTTAGTTAGATTTTATGATGGTGTAGATGGACTTAAAACAGGTTTTACTACTAATTCAGGGTACTGTCTTACGGCAACAGCGAAAAAAAATAATATGCGTCTTATTAGTGTTGTTATGAATGCTTCTAGTGCTGATGAAAGAAGTAAAGATACATCTACACTCCTTACATTTGGTTTTAATTCTTATAAAAATAATATAATTTATGATAAAGAAAAAAGTTTAGGTACTATTCCTATTGCAAGAGGTAAATTAGAAAAAATAGATGTTTATTTAAAAGAAAATGCAACAGTTTTATTAAAAGTAGCGGAGAAAAAAGAAAATTATAGTTTTAATATAAAAGCTAACAAAATAGTGGCACCATTAAAAAGTAATTCTATCGTGGGAAAAGCAGAAATAATAGATAATGAAGGGAATATTATTAATGAAATAGATCTTATAATAAGAAAAGATATAGAAAAAGCAAGTTTCTTTGATTATTTAAAAAGAAATTTAAAAGTTATCACAGGAGGTAAATAGATACCTCCTTTAACTAATTCTATTGACTTTTTGTTATGTAAAATTTATAATTAAAGTAATGCAAGGGTGGCGGAATTAGGTAGACGCGCTACTTTGAGGGGGTAGTGAATTAATTTTCGTGAGGGTTCAAATCCCTTTCCTTGCACCATTTTTATTTAATCTCTCTAATTTAAAGAATTTTTTAGAGAGACAAAAAATATGAGTAAAATATTATAACATCTTGTGTTATTCTATGTATAAAGTAGTAAGGGAGGTAATATTATGAGTAAGAAAATAACAATATTTGAGGTAGCTAACTTTTTTTTAAATATAGTTGATAGAGATTCTGGAAGTACTATTACACCACTTAAACTTCAAAAAATTTTATACTACGCACAAGGGTATCATTTAGCAATGTTTAATAAAGAACTTTTTAGTGAAGATTTTGAGGCTTGGGCTCATGGACCTGCAAATCCAGAAATTTATGATAAATATAAAATATATGGTCATAATGCTATTGATGCTCCAAAGGAAAAAGAAATTCCAGTTTTTAAAGAAAATATAGTTGATTTTTTGTATGATATTTGGGCTACATTTGGTATTTTTGATGGTAAGTACTTAGAAGATTTAACCCATAAAGAAACACCTTGGCTTGAAGCTAGAAAAGGGTACAAACCAGGGGAGGCATGTAATAAAGTTATTTCCAAAGAAAGTATGAAAAATTTTTTTAAAGCAAAAATAAATGAAAATTAAAGAATATAATAAAATTAATAATTATAAATTAAAACAGAGTAATGATGATAAATATTGTACTCTTAAATTTTCTAGTTGTGACGATAAATTTCCCTTATATTTACTAACTAAAGAAGAACTAAAAGCTTTTATTGCATTTGCAAAAAAAATTGAAAATTTAACATGGAAAGATATAAAAACTTATCGAGGCTTAAAATTTGAAGAAATAGAGAATTTAATAAAACCTGATAATATTTCTAAAGATATAACTTTATGTTCACTTAGGGTATCTCAAAAATTTAGAATTGTTGGGTTTAGACAAGAGGAACATTTTTATATAGTTTGGTTCGATGCCCAACATAAGTCATATTAAAGTGTAATTTACTTACTGAACAGTAAACTTATTAATTATTGTTCTTTTTTTCTTGTTTTATATAGTAAAATTTTATATAATTATAATGGTGGTGCTTATGAATAATGTGATACTAACAGATAATGATGGTAAAAAATTTAAAGCAGATATTTTATTTACTTATTATGATTATAATTTTGGTAAAAATTATATGGTTTATTTAATAGACAATGATGTACTTGGAGCTTCTTATGAATTAATAGATAATAAATATATTATAAGTAGTAATCTCACAACTAATGAGTATGATATGCTTGATAGAGAAATAGAATTAAAGGTAGGTAAGAAATATGCTTAATTTTTATTTTACTTTAGAAAATGGTAATAGACATTTTTATGCGATTACGAGTGATAGTAAAGGTTATTTAGAACTTAGAGATAATAGAATAATAGTTATTTTAAATAAAATAGGAAGTATTAAAATTACCTCTTTAAATATAGGAGATAATAATACGGAAGTTACTTTTGAAAAAGGTATAAAAGTAATATTTAATAATAATATTTTTGGTATTAATCATGACCATTATGACAATTATTTTAAAGGCATGGAAGAAAAATTATTAGCTTTTAAAGAAGAAGAACAAATTGCCAAATTAAAAGCAAGAAGAGATAGAAGAATTAATCGTGAAAGATGTAAAAAAATTAAAACATTAATTATTAATTCAAGTTTAGGGCTTAGTCTAGTTTTAGGTTCTGTTGGTTTTACTAAATTGTCTCCAAGTTTAGGTAGTGATAAAAAAGATAAAGATTTAGACAAAGACTCCGGAATAAGTCTGGAAACTACTACTCGCACTCGTGATACAGCTTTAATTAATGGTGAAGAGTATGAAGTAGATGGACTAGATGTTGAGGAAGAAAGTGAAGAACAAGAAGTAACTCAAGAGGAACAAGAAACAATAACTCCACGAATAATAGAAGAACCTACGCATACAGTTTCCATTGATTTAAGTTTTACTTCCTTAAGAGACGAAGTAAGTAGATATAGTGAAACTGATAAATTCTGTGGTGAGTTAATTAGATATTATTCTAAAAGATGGGGCTTATCACCTGAACTTGCAATCGCTCAAATATCACAAGAAAGACCAGATATTAAAAATGGAGAATGTGATAATGTTTGCCAATTAAAGGGACAATTTTATGAAAATAGAAGTTTTAAAGTGCCAGTTTATGATGATACAGGTTTTACAGGAACTTATGATGAATTTACCGTGACATCTAGTTCTATAAATACTTTAGAGGGTAATATCATGGCAGGACTTGCAACATATGCCGAATTAAGAGACCAATATGGAATTATGGAAGGCTTATTCTTTTATAATCAAGGTCCATATGCGATTAATCTTGCTTGTGAATATTATGGACTTAATGTTGATGATTATATCGGGGATGAAAAAACTATTGCCGCGCGTGATTTAATTGTTAACTATTATAAAGCTAATGGTAAAAATCATGGAGACCCTTTATATTTAGAACATGTCATGGCAAGATTCCCTGTGAATGATGGAGAAAATATAAATATTTCTTGTTATAGAAATGGAGAAAAAGAGGAAATTGCAATTAATAGAATTTTAGAGTATAATATGTCTAGGTGATTTCATGAAAAGAGTTGTACTTATAACTGGAGCTTCAAGAGGAATAGGAAAAGAAATAGCAAATAAGTTTATTAAAAATAAAGATATAGTATATATTAATTATAAACATAGCTGTAATTTTTCTAATATTGATGAAAAATATTTAATTAAGTGCGATGTTTCTAAAGAAGAAGAAGTAATTAAAATGATTAATTATATCGAAAAAGAAAGTGGACATATAGATATTTTAGTTAATAATGCTGGAATAGCAATGGATAGTACTCTTGAAGAAAAAGAGGTAAGTGATTTTAAAAAGGTATTAGATACTAATTTAATAGGACCATTTTTAGTTAGTAAATATGCAAGTAGAATAATGAATAAAGGTGTTATTATAAATATTAGTTCCACAAATGGAATAGATACTTATTATCCTTTTAGTATAGATTATGATGCATCAAAAGCAGGTTTAATATCTTTAACCCATAATTTCGCGGTTTTATTTGCTCCTAGAATAAGAGTTAATGCTGTGGCACCTGGTTGGGTTGAAACAGATATGAATAAAAATTTAGATAAAGATTTTAAAGATAAAGAGTGTGGTAAAATATTACTAAAACGATTTGGTAATACTGAAGAAATAGCAAATGTTGTTTTTTTCTTGGCAAGTGATGGTGCTAGTTATATAAATAATACAGTTATAAGAGTTGATGGAGGTTTTTATGGATAGAATACACGTGATAATATTACCTAATAAAGAATATATGAATATATCTAATTTTTATAAAACTAGTACTACTAAAGGACATGTAGATATACTTAGAGAGTTTTATATAGCAAATGATTTAGAATTAGTAGATGATTTAGATTTAAGTTTTAATTTAGTAAGAGAAAAGTCTGCTATAGTTATTATGACTTTAAGTAATCAAATAATAATGTTAATGCCAAGTATAATTAGTGAAGAACAACTTGCAGGTATCAAATATTATCGGAAATTTTTTGAAGATTATGATAGTTTAGTATGTGGAATATGTGATACAGGAGAAGAAATAGAAATTGATATGAAAAATTCCGAGGAGTTTGATGATTTTTATGAGAGAATTAGTAATTCAGTAGTTAAGGAGCAAGCATGGAAGATTTGAGATTAGAAAAGCTAGTAATTAAGGGCGAAGAAGAATTAAAAGATATTTTTAAAGAAATAGATAATAATGAATATTATTTTAGTAAATTAGTATTAGATGCTTTTCATGAGTTTAATGTTAATGAAACACATTTTAATATGACAACTGGATATGGTTATAATGATATAGGTAGAGATGTAATAGAAAAGATATTTGCAAGAGTTTTAAAAGGTGAAGAAGCTTTAGTTAGAAATCAATTTATAAGTGGTTCTCATGCTTTATCTACTGCCCTTTTTGCAATTTTAAGACCAGGAGATATTTTACTTTCTATAACAGGAACACCTTATGATACATTACATGAAGTTATTGGTATAAGAGATAATGCTAGTTCTTTAAAGAGTTTTAATATTAATTATGAAGAAGTTGATTTAAAAGATAATGAGTTTAATATCCCTAAAATATTAGAAGTATTAAAGAGTAAAAAAATTAAATTAATAGAAATTCAAAGAAGTAAGGGATATTCAGCGCGTAAAAGCATAAGTGTAGAGCAAATTAAAGAAGTAATAGAAGAAATTAGAAAGATAGATAAAGAAGTTATTATAATGGTTGATAATTGTTATTGTGAGTTTGTTGAAAAAACATCGCCCTTAGAAGTAGGAGCAGATTTGATAGTAGGCTCTCTTATTAAAAATTTAGGGGGAAGTATTGCTTCAAATGGAGCTTATATTGTTGGTAGTAAATATTTAGTTAATTTATGTGCAGAAAGACTTAATTTACCAGGAGAGGGAATAGATGTTGGACCTAGTTTAGGGGCTAATAAAAGTATTTTACAAGGGTTATATTTAGCACCATCAGTTGTTTCATCTAGTTTAAAAGTGGCAGTTTTAACTAGTTATTTAATGGAAAAATTAGGATTTAAAGTAGAACCTTTATATAATGATAAAAGAGTAGATATAGTAGAAAATATTTATTTCAATGATAAAGATTTATTAATAAAATATGTAGAGGAAATTCAAAAAAATTCCCCAGTAGATTCTAATAGTATTCCAATTCCAGCACCAATGCCTGGTTATAGTGATGATGTTATCATGGCAAGTGGAGCATTTACCCAAGGCTCTAGTATTGAACTTTCTTGTGATGGACCTTTAAGAGAACCATATATAGCTTATCAACAAGGGGGAGTTACATATAATTATGGTAAAATCGCGGTTGTAAATGCCATAAAAAGCCTTATTAAAGGTTGATTGATAATCTTAGGACTAATTTTTTT
>CANQTE010000057.1 GCA_947626695.1 uncultured Bacilli bacterium
AGAAAAGTCATTAATAAAAGTTAAAAATATAAAATTTCTATTTACAATATGTATTAAAATATGATAATATTTAAATGTAGAACATTTAAGAATAAAGTCCTACAAAAATTTATTGAATATCTATTTTGATACAGATAAGTGTCTTTCTTGTTATTATTGGAATTACCCATAATAATATTATCATAATCAAAATTACTTCAATCATGACCTTTGGCCTTTCTTTCTAACCAAAATCCCGAACAATCAGTAAATTTGGAAATATGGAAAGGAAACTCGAGGTAGGCACTCTTCTTAAATGTTCATTTATATTGTATTAACCGTTTGACATAATTTGATAAACGGTTTTTTTATTACTTTAAATACCTAGGAAAGTTTACTTTTACTCTTTATATTTTACAATATAAATAGTCCATAGAGATATTGTATTTTTTACATATAGCATAACCATAAGTTAAAGATATTAATCTTTTACCACTTTCATATTCACTGATTAAAGAGTGACCTGTGCCAAGTTCTTTAGCCAATGTATCTTGATATAAATGCTTTTCTTTACGAATTGCTTTTAATCTTTTACCTATTAGTTTTTTATCTAATTCTTTATTTATAATATTTATATTTGGAATATCTGTAAATTTAAGTAAATAATCTAAAGAAACATTATAAAAATTAGAAAGTTTATTAAGATTTTCTATTGTAATTAAAGTAGTCATTAATTCAAATTGGGAATAAGCTGGAATACTAACATTTAAATATTCTGCAATAGTTTTTTGATTTAATTTTCTTTGTTGTCTTAGTTCTTTTATTCTTGAATAATCTAATATATAATTATAGTTCATTGTTTAACACCATAAATATTTTCTCATGTTTAAATTAAAGAAAAAATATTTTTAAAGTATCGCCGACATTTTTCTTGACTTTTAATATTTTTAAGATTATAATTTAATCATAGTTAGAAATTTCTAATATTATTGATAATTAGAAAAGAGGAAAGATAATTGAAATTAGAAAAGTTAAGAAAAGGAAGTTTTATTAAAACTAGTATTATAGTTTTAGTAATAATAAGTATATTTGGAGTTATATTTATAAATAAAAGTAAAGCTAAGTATAGAGTAATTCAAAGTATACAGGTAGTGAGTGGTGAGGTTAATTATAAAGTACCAGACTTAAATGTATTAGCTCTTTATAAGCAGAAAACAGAAGGTAATATTGACGATAGTAATTATGAAAGCATTACTGATGTTCCATCAAATGGTTATAAAGTCAATCCTGATAAAAGTTATTGTACTATAATTGGAAATGATACTCAACTTAGAAATATATCAATGGAATATAAAAATGGAGAAGTTTATATTGGCATAAAGAAAAAAGGTACTAAATGTTATGTTTATTTAGATATAGACAATGGCACATCAGGAACAGAATTATTAGGAAAGTATACTGTAAATAGTACAAGTGATGGATGTCCTGCGTATGAAGATGCTCCATCAGTAACAACTATAGAAGATACAAAAAGTTTATTATGTAAAGGGAAAGATGATTTTGGAGATACGTATTATTTTAGAGGAAACCCAACAAATAACTGGGTTAAAATTGGAAATTTCTACTGGAGAATAATAAGATTTAATGGTAATGGTAGTATAAGATTAATTTATTCAGGAAGCGGTAGTGCTGAGACAAGAGGAACAGGTACTCAAATAGGTAAATCTTCGTTTAATGATAAACGTAATAGTGCAAATTATGTAAAATATATGAACGGTAGTGCAGATAGTACCATAAAAGGTGTATTAGATAGTTGGTATAATACTAATTTAAAGAGCACATATGGAAGTAAAATGGATGGAGAAGCAGGTTTCTGTAATGATGCAGACGCGGTAGATACGGTGTATTTCAAGCCATATACCAGAATAGAATCTAATAAAAAGCCAACATTTAAATGTGGAACACCTAGAACTAATTTATATACAACAAGTGGAGGAACAACAGGTAATCAAAAGTTAACTAACCCAATCGGTTTAATTACGGTTGATGAAGCAAGCTTTGCTGGGGGAAGATATAGTAAAGCTAATTTAGGTTATTACTTATATACTGGTCTAGACTACTACACAATGTCTCCGTCTGCCTTTAACGGCAATAGTACGTACGTGTACGGTGTGTCTGAAGATGAGGGGGACGAGTTTGGTGGCCTGTACGGTTTCGTGGGGGACGCTCATACGCTTGGTGTGCGGCCTGTAATAAATCTGAGGTCTGATACACTGTTTAAAGAAGGGGGTGCTGGAACTTCAACAAATCCATATGAATTATCTCTGAAATGATATTATCTCGGAAAAGTTAAAAGAATCCAATAAAATAAAGGATTCTTCTTTTTATTTTCCGAGATAACATTATATTTTAATTCAGGTGTCTTAGTGCTATTGGGTAAATTTTAGTCGTTCAAGAAATATTGTGAATTTTCTAAAATTTTTATTAATAAAGTATGTTATATATCATGTGCATCACATTTTACATACTTTGGTACCTTATATATACTATAAATATTAATGTTTATAATAATGTTAATATTCAATTTTATTACAATTAATTCCTATCCCTGCATCTACAAATTTAAACATTATCTCGGAATTATTAAGAAATATTACTTGTTTTATTTGATTTCTAATAAAAATCCGAGATAATATCATTTCAGAGATAATATGAAGTCATAATTTAACTTGCTTAAGTAGCTCTAATTCATGCTTAAGCATTATATGGTGGATACTCTCCAACTTTTTAAGTGCATTTAAAAAGGCTATCTTTTAAGGGATGCCTTTTATTGCTTTTTAATACTAATAACTTTAAATATTATTCCTGATAATATGACAATACCTGCACCAGTTAATATAACAGTACTAGTAATATTTTTATTATTTTTCTTTTCTTCTTTTTTAGTATCATTTTGTTCTTCTTTTTTTTCATTATTATTTTCTATATTATCATTATCTTCTTCGGTATCTTTGTTTTCTTCTACTTTATTATCGTTTTTATCTTTATCTGTTACTTTATCATTTGTTGTTTCTTCTTTATTATTGTTATTAGTACTAGTATTAGTATTTGAATTAGAATTAGAAGAGTTAGTTTTATTATTATCTTCTTTATTTGTACTTGTATTGGTATTTTGATTATTAGATGTATTATTTTCTTTATCTTCTTTATTTACTGTATCTTTGTTATTATCTGTATCAGTTTTATTACTACTATCTTTATCTTGTGTTTCAGTATCTTTATTTTCTTCTTTACTAGTACTTGAACTAGTATTAGATAGTTTATAAGTAAATTCATTAGTTGGAGTAGTTAAATCATTTATCGTAGCAGAATTTAAACTATTATTTATTACCGTTAAGATTTTAGCTTCTATTTTATAATCTGTATTAGTAGTCGCCTCTACAAAAATACTACCAACATTAAGTTCTTTTTTTTCGTTTACTAAATTATGTTTTTTATCTACTCCACCAGTAGTAATTTTAATATTTAAAGTATTATTTTTATAATCATATTCTTTAGTAAATTTATCACTTAAACTATTATTAAATTTAAAGTTAGTAACTTTTATATTTTTATCTAACTTTAGAGTTAAATCTATACCTCCAATAAAGCCATCTTCAAAATGAATTACAGTATTAATTTCATTATTAGATACTTGTTTTAATTCTACTTTAGTTGTAGCAAAAACAGAAAGAGGAAAGAGTAAAAATGATAAAATTGTGAATATATATGTTAGTCTTTTCATGATTACTCCTTAATCTCTATATCATTTAAATTATTATAATCTACTAAATTATTATATTTAAAAGATGTACTAGTTAGTCTTGCGTCTTCATTTGTATTTGCATCATTTACTCGATATAAATTAGCTCTAATACTATTTGTACTACCTAATAATTCTTCATATTCTTCTTTAGTTAAAACATACATCCATGTTCCACTTGCTACTTCATAAACACTTCTATCTTCATTTAATTCGGCAAAAATTAATTCATAACCATTAAATCTTTTTTTATCGTCTAAAGAATCTGTTATAGTAATAATATTAAATGCTGGTTCTCCACGATAAGTACCTTTAATAATTACAGAGCCTTTTTCTATTTTAGAATTTTTTTCTTTATCATAGATATAATCTTCACTAAGTTTTCCTATACTATCAATATCAATATTATCTCCTGGAGGTGCTATGATATCTATTTCTTTTCCAGAAATTCCAGTGTTTCCGATAGCTTCTATTTTAACATAAGATATATCATCAAAAGTATATAATTGTTTTTCACTAGTAGTTCCTGGACGCATAAAGTAAACAATTTCTTCATTATTTGTTAAGTTAAATGTTCCTTCTTTAGCAGTAGTCCAATTAACTTTATCTTTACTTACAGATATTTTATATTTAGTAATAGTATTTGGATTATTTTCTATTGCTTGATATTTTATACCACTTATGGCATATTTAGCATTTAGATTAATTATTATATATGGAGTTGTATTATTAGTTGTACTTTCTACTTTATCACCATTTATTGTTAAAGACTTTATTCTTTCCGTTCCATTAAAGAAAGTATCTTTATTATTATCTATTAAATTATTAACAGAAAGTTTATCATAATCAAATAAATCATTTTCTGGGTCTATTATTTCATTCGGCTCTTTGAAGTTAGATTCAATACTAAATGTGTCTTTAGAAGATAGTGAACCATCATAAGATATTTTTACTTCTTCATAAGTTTTAGCTTCTGTTTTATTTAATAAATAATCATAAGCGATAACTTGATATGTATAAGCACGATTATTTTCTGCGCCTATATGGTCAACATAAGTATTAGAATTTGTTATAAATGCGATAGATACTCCATTACGAATAATTTCATACCCTAGTATTTTATCACTATCTTTATTTACATAGAAGTTTAGGGTTATTTCTTTTGCTTCATTATTAACATTAGGTTTAGAATTACTTGTTACAGTAGTATCACTACTCATAGCACTTTTATTAGATAATTTATAACGACGAGCTAAATCATTTAAATAAGATATTTTTCTTGTTTCTTTTTGTAAGCCTTTTTCTTTGATGTAATTTTGAGCATTTTCTGTTGGTATTAGTCCCCAGTCAGTGAAGAAGTCTAATAAATCTTTATTTGCTGCGATACTTGCATAGATATATAATAAATCATCTTTACTATATCCTTGTAATTTATTACTACGTGTTAATTTATTTATACGAGAATAAATAGAGTTAGTATCATTAAATGTTTTAATATATTTATTATCACTTGTATTATAATCATAGGCAAGATGTAATTGCCAATACATACCTAAAGTTATAAAAACATTTTGTGATTTTCCTAAAGTATGAGAAGTAACTTTTTCATATATTTTTTCATAAATATTACTACTTTCTAGTCTTGATTTATCATTATCATTACTAGTTTGTGCGAGCATTGCATAAACATTATTAGTAACTTCAGCGTGAACTAGAGAACTTTGATTTATTTGGTGTCCTATTTCATGAGAAATACCCCAGCCAAAATAACCTGTTTTAGTATCAGTATTTCTTTTAGCAGTAAATAAACCACCAATTGATGCATACTCTATACCTATATGATAGCCACCAGCATACATGAATGCACCATCAAACATTTGCATATAACGAATATTTATACGAGCTTTAGGCATTTTATCTGTTGCAACATCAGTATCTTCACTTAAACCTTTTTGACGGTAAAACATTTCCATCATTTCGTCAAAAGCTTCTGTTGTTTCATATAATTGCTCTATCTTATCTGTTTCTTTTAAAGCTTTTTCGGTTGCAACACTTGATACAGACCATAAACCATGTTTTGTTACTACTTCGGTACTTCCTAAGACACTAGAAGTAGGGTCAAATGTTAAATTATCGTCACTATATTTTTTCTCTAAACTAGCATTATATTCTTGTAATTCTTTAATATATTTACTTATAGCTTCTTTTTTATCTTTAGTATTAGTTATTAAAGATAAATCTAAAACTGGTATTTTTGTTCCTCCACTTACACGAACTTTAATAGGTTTATTAACATCAGGAGTAGAAGTATATCTAATATATAAGCTACCTCCCCTTTCGTCACTAGAACTTCCTATTTGAGGAACGGTAAAGATATTCTCTCCCTTTACTAATTTAGCACTTTTTGTTTGCCAAGCGTTTGCCTCAGCATGATACTGCGTATAAACAATCTCGGCATTAACATTTCCTTTACTACCAACATAAACAGCGATTTTTTCACCGGCACGAGCAACAACTCCAAGAGGCTGGTAATCACTTATAGTCATTGCAAAACCTAAATGACCATTGTAGGAGTTAGAAATATTTGGATTTAATTCAATAACATCGTCTATTTTTTCGTCTTTTAAAATTTTTTCAGCATAATCTAAATCACTTAATATAATATCATGATAAGGATTTAATTCACCATTATCTTCTATTTCGGCTCTTTTACGTAGTTCATTAATTTTTTCTTCAGTAACACCATCAACAAGAGTTAATCTTAAGTCATCTTCAAAAAGATTTGCAACATCGTCAACTAAAGAATCATATTCATAGAATTTAACTTCAGAAATGTCTATTAGGCCTCCATTATTGGCCACCGTTAAACCAAATTGAACAGCGTCTGCTTCAATAGGTTCTTCTAATTTTAATAAATAATATTTACGTTTATTTTTGTCTTCTTTAACTGTTAAAACACCTTGAACTGTCTTTTTATTAGCTTCTGTATAATTAGTCTCTTTATTCCAATAATGGAGTAAAATATCATTTTTATTACCAGCATTTTTATCATAAGTTCCACCTTTAAAGACATAAGGGTAAGAATCTGGAACAGTTAAAACAAATTCGTCCATTTTATATGTATCGTCAAGTTCTATAATAGGATAACCTATTTTATAATAATGACTTGCGGCTTGCCATGATTTCTCTTCCCAATAAGATAGATAATTATCGTCGACCATAGAATAATCGTCACCATTAATCATACTTCCAATTGTATATTTAACTCCTTTAATATGACTTGTTTTAGAAGAGTTAGGACTTGGAGTATTTATTAATTTATATTTAGGAGTAATAGTTGGAGCATTTTCTAAAGTTCTTGCTTTTACCATTTTAGAGCCTGTTCCTTCCCCTAAATCATTATTACCTGTAATATATGCTTCATATTCTGTTCCGGCTTTTAAATTTTTTAAGGTATATTTAGTACCATTGATGTTTTTTATAGCTTCAAATTCGGAATTTCCCACGACGCGATAATAAATATTGTAACTTTTAGTATCGTCCATATCTTTCCAGCTAAAATCAATACTACCTATTCCTGGGGTTGCAATAACCATATTAACAACTGGAGGTATTCTTGTTGCCGTTGGTGTTCCGTCTACGGGTTCACTCCAATCACTTCGCCATTCACCATTTACAGAACGAACAGAAATTTTATATGTTTTATAATTTTTTAAATCTTCAATGGTAAATTTATTATAACTAGTTTGAAAAACAACACCATTTTTATCTTCACCATTAATTTTAATTTCATAACCTGTAACATTAGGTACATCTGCAAAACTCACTGTTAACTCTTCACTTTTAGAGCAGTCAACGTTTATATTTTTGGGAGTATAAAAATCATTTGGCTTTTCTGTTTCTACCTTTACATTATTTAAAAATTCTACTTTAGCTATATCAGCGATATTTTGAGAACTTGATGTATCTTTAATAACTATTGTTACCTTTTTAACTGCAACTTCCCCTTTTAAATCAATAACAATTGTATTATCATCTATTTCATCAGTGAATTTATGAATACCCTGGCTATTTGCATATTTAATTTTATCATTTTCAATAGTTTTCTTTTCACCATCTACTGTTTCAATTTCTACTTCCATATCTGTTGGGGCATTATCACCAACACTCATTTTTATTTCACTCATTTTAGCGCCCTCTTTTTCATTAAAATCAAGAGCTAATTTGATAGGTTCGTCATTTTCCCCTTTTAAAGTAATACTTCCCTCATCTTTAAATATATTATTTATATCTCCTTCAATATTAGTAGATTCTAGTTCTACTTTAATATCGTCTTTAGATATAATAGCACTGGTATTTTCGATAGTTGTTTCTTTTTTATCAGATTTAGTATTGGCAGTGATATAATTTAAATCAGCGATATCTATTTTTCCATCTAAATTTAAATCATATGATAAATCATTATTTTCTATCGCTTCTAACATTAATTTAGTATCATTTTCATTTATTACATTATCATTATTTAAATCTCCTAAAGCAAACATGCCAAATTCATTTGTGATACTTACTCTTTTAGAATAATCATTTAATTCAACATTAGTATTATATGTAACAAAATGCTTACCACTTAAACTTAATGTATATTTACCTTTATTTAAAGAATAGATATTAATACTTAAATAAGCAAGAGCTTCATCTCCAAGTAAACCACCTTCATTATTACGTTTACTAGCAACAATACGAATTTCTTGTTCACCTAAAGTAGTATTTTTCTCTAAATAACCATCTTTATAAGTATCATTTAAAGAAATACTTGCCTCATTATTAAACTCATCTTTAATAGTAAATTTTATATTACTTTCTTCATGATTTATAATAGGTAATATTAAATGTGTTTCAACTTCAATATTTCCTTTAGGTGTAAAATCTAGTTCTTGTACCTCAGGAATTTCTAATTCTTCAGCATAAACAAGCATTGGGCTTACACTTTCGATAAGCATTCCCATGATTAATATAAGTGATATAAATTTTTGAATTATTTTTTTCATTTTTTCCTTTACCCTCTTTCATTATATATTATATATTAAAATATAGCTTTAGACAAGAAAAAA
>CANQTE010000058.1 GCA_947626695.1 uncultured Bacilli bacterium
TGTTACTCTATATTTAGCTTTACTTTTATTTATAAATATAACTCCAAATATACTTATAACTACTAAAACTATAATACTAGTTTTAATAAAACTTCGTTTTCTTAACTTTTCAATTTCCATTTCTTCCTTCTTTCTAATCAATAATATTAGAAATTTCTAACTTATACTAAAATTATAAATGTAAAAGTATTAAATGTCAACATCAATATAGTAATTTTGCGATTATAAATTGATAACAATATTTGTTATGAGAAAATAGCATTGGTGAAGAAAAATGAATTATGGCGAAAAAATAAAAGCAGTTAGAGAAAGAATTGGTTTAACTCAAGTAGATATTGCAAAAATAATTAAAATAAACAATAAAACTTATAGTCATTATGAAAATGAGGATGATAATATTCCTTTAAAACATCTTATAACTATATGTGATTATTTAAATATTTCACTTGATTATGTATTCAGTTTTAGTAAAACTATTCAATATTCAAATATAAATAAAGAAATTGATAGGAAAAAAATAGGAAATAGATTAAAAAAAATTAGAGAAGAAAATAAATTAACACAAACACAATTAGCAAAAGTATTAAATACAGTTCAACCTGTAATAGTTAATTATGAAAATGGAAAATTTTTAATAGCTACTCCATTTCTTTATACTATCTGTAAAAAATATAACATCAGTGCCGACTATTTACTTGGAAGAATAGGCATAAATACTTTAAAAAAAGAGAGATAATAATTATTGGTAAGGGTGGTTTTAGTGAATTATAGTGAAAGATTAAAAGAATTAAGAGAAGAACAAGAATTAACTTTACAAGAAGTCGCTAGTAACTTAAATATTAGTCGTAGTGTGTATGGTAGATATGAAAAAGAACATGATATAATTCCAATAAATCATTTAATTTCGGTAGCGAATTTTTTTGATGTATCTATCGATTATATTTTTTGTTTTACAAATATTAGAAAATATAACAGTTTTAAAGAAGTAAGTAGTTTAAATGCTGGGAAAAGATTAAAAAGTTGGAGAAAAGAAAGTAATCTAACACAATATAAACTTGCTGATATATTAAATACTGTTCAACCTGTAATAGCAAATTATGAAAAGGGAAAATTTATGATTGCAACTCCATTTTTATATACTATTTGCAAGAAATATAATATCTCTGCTGATTATTTACTTGGAAGAATAGATACTCCGGTTCTTAAACATTAAGGAGTGATAACTTAAAATTAAGTATCATTTTTTTCAAGAATGCATAATTTAGTGTTTAAAAAAAATTAATTTTCATCACTCCTCAAAGTGCAAGCACAGATACTCCTAAATATTTAAAATAATATAAAAAAACCCTTATTTAAAGGGAATTTATATCTAAATCTGGTGTTCTCGGCGGGATTTGAACTCGCGACCTACCCCTTAGGAGGGGGTTGCTCTATCCAGCTGAGCTACGAGAACAACTAATAATATTATATAACGATTTTAAATAATTAACAACTAGTTATAATTAAAAATTATAAAGGCTTATGATGTAAAGTTTTTTTTTAATATTTGTAAATATATCTTATTTTAATAGTCAAAATCTTAATTATGAGTTAAAATATTTATTAGGTAATATTTATGAAGATAAAAGTATTTAATATAGATAAGTTAAAAATAGAAGATATAAATGATAAGGTAATAAGAGTAAAAGCGATTATTTTAAATAGTCAAAATGAAGTATTATTAGGAGAAGCTTTTGGAACAGTTCAGTTTCCAGGAGGACATATAAAGGAAGATGAAGAATTTGATGTTGGCTTAAAAAGAGAACTTGAGGAAGAAACAGGAATTGTATTTGATGATGTAGGAACTCCTTTTTTTGGAATTAAACATTTAATTAAAGATTTCCCAGTTATAGGTAATAATAGAAGTATAGAAATATATTATTATTTAATTAAAAGCGATATAAAATATAATTTAGATAATATAAAATTAGATGACCAAGAAAGAACAGGTAATTTTAAATTATATTATATGCCTTTAAAAAAACTTAAAAAACATTTAAAATTAAGAGAAAAAGATAATAAAATAAATAAAGTAATTAATAAAGAAATGATACTCGCTTTAAAGGAGTTAAAGAAGGTGATGTAATGAAGCTAATATCTTTTGTAATACCATGTTATAATTCTTCTAAATTTATGAGTAAAGCACTTGATTCTATATTAAATGTTAAAGGTGATATAGAAGTAATTATTGTTAATGATGGTTCTAGTGATACAACTTTAGATGTTGCCAAAAGTTTTGAAAAAAAATATCCTAAAATAGTTAAAGTGATAGATAAAGAAAATGGGGGTCATGGAAGTGGTGTTAATGCTGGCCTTAAACTGGCAAATGGTAAATATTTTAAAGTTGTTGATAGTGATGATTGGTTAGATAGTGCTTCTTTAGAAAAAGTTCTAAATGTTTTAAAAAAAGAAGATGTCGATATGCTTATAGCAAATTATGTTTATGAAAAAGAAGCTTCAAGTAAAGAAATGAATTATTTAGGAATATTACCAGAAAATAAAGTATTTAATTGGAGTGAAATAAAAAAATTTCCGATAAGTAAATATCTTCTTATGCACTCCGTTATATATAAAACTAAAATATTAAGAGATATTAAACTTGAATTACCAGAGCATACTTTTTATGTTGATAATATCTTTGTTTATTATCCTTTACCTCATATTAAAACTATGTATTATTTAAATGTCCCTTTATATAGATATTTTATAGGAAGAATTGACCAATCTGTAAATGAAAAGAATATGATTAAAAGAATAAATGAACAATTAAAAGTTAATAAATTAATGATAGATTTTTTTGACCCTTTAAGTATTGAAAATAAAAAACTTCAAGAATATTTAATTCATTATTTAGATATTATGATAACTGTTTCAAGTATTTTATTAAAAATAGATAATACTAAAGAATCTAAAGAAAAAATAACTGGCCTATGGAATTATCTAAAACTTAAAAACCCTAAAATAGTAAAAAAATTAAAACTTGCTAAAATGACTTTACTTCCGAGATTTATTGCTATTCCTATTTATAAAATATCAAGAAAAATATATAAGTTTAATTAGAGGTATTAGATGAAAAGATTTAACATGATAGACGAAGGTTTTACCTGTCTTGTATGTGGGAAAAATGTTGAACCATTAAATTATACAGCAAGAGACCATTGTCCTTTTTGCTTATGTAGTATTCATATAGACAATAATCCCGGAGATAGAAGTAATAATTGTAAGGGAATATTAAGACCAATAGACATTGAAAAAAGTAAAAAAGATACGTTTAAAATTATTTATAAATGTGATAAATGTGGCTTAATAAAGAAAAATAAAATGGCTTTAGATGATAATTATGATATGATTTTAAAAATTATGAGTAATAAATAATTTACTTTATCTTTACGTAAGGTTAAAAAGTTTTTATTATAATATAATTAGTATATGGTATAATTTAAATAAAGAAAAGAGGAGCTTATATGTCTAAACTAGAGAAATATATATTAATTGTTATATCATTTATTTTAGTAGTATTTCTTGCCAGTGGAACAACATATTTAATCATGGATAATAAAAATAAAAATAATGATAATATAAATAATAATGATAATGTTAATCAAGATAATAAAGAAAAAGAAGATGTTATCTTAAGTGATGGAATAAAATTAAAAGATATTAAAAAAATAGGGGATAAAGTAACTGAAAATTTTGAAATAGTTTTAAATGGCAAGAAAAAAGATTTTTTAGTCGAGTTTAAATATGAAAAAGATGAACAATTTAATTCAGAGTATATTATAGGAACATTTAATAATTATGTTGTAGAACTTGATTATCATCCTATGGAAGAGGGAAATAAAGATGCCCTATTAACTACTAGTAATATTAAAAATATATTTAATGTTAATGATTTTAAAATAATTAAAGGTAATGATAATAAAAATTATTTATTAGTTATTTCTAAAGGTTATGTTGATAATGTAGCGTTTATATTTAATGATAATTTAGAAAATATTGCTACTGATATAGAAGATATTTATGATAGAGCTATAAATCTTCAAAATGAAGCAAGTAAAAATGGTTTTATGATTACAACATTTTATAATACTCCATGTGATGATGGTTTAGATAAAATATGGTATAAGAATGCTTTTAATATAAAAGATAAAACTGATTTTGCTTTAAAAATAGATAATAATAAAATTTATTATTTAGCCACGATTAAAAGAGACGATAATACTTATCATTTAGAAGAAAGAGCATATACAATTAATAATAATAAATTAAGTTATACTGTTTTAAATGATTATTCAGTTACAAATATCTGTGAGCAAAGTTAAAAAGTTTAAATATGTTTAATAATCATTTTTCTATAATATAAAGTATTACTTCATAAAAATAATATAACTTTACAAAAATTTACACGAATTTTCCAAAAAATGTAAATTTTTTAAATTTTACCAATTTTATATAATTGGTGCTTCAAACATGAAGATTGATTAATCAAACTTAAAGATTGATTAACCAAACGTTAAAATTGGTGCATCAATCTTCAAAATTTGCAATTTGCCTTTCTTTATTGTTTTTGTTACAATGCAGAAAGAAAGGAGAAATTCCACATGAATATTGAAACAAAAGAAAAGAAACACTCACTTGCGGATGATACAGCCTTCAAGTTTGTTCTTTCTCATGATTATATTACAGAGTATATTGTTAGTTTATTTTTAGATTATATTAAGTCTGATTTAAAATTTGAAGTTATTACTATAACTCCTCAAAATTATATTATAGGCGAAAATAAAACCGTAACTTCTTATTTTGGAGATATTAATTGTAATTTAAGTAATGGTGATATACTATCAATAGAAATTTATAAAAAGAATTTTACTTTAAGTAATTTCATTAAAAGTTGTACTTATTCGTACAGATTATTCTCAAACCAGACTAAAAAAGTTCCCGAAAATAAAATTGATTATACTAAATTACATAGAGTAATGAGCCTAAATTTTATTAAAGGAAACTTTAGAAATGATTGTAAGGAAATAGTAAATATTCATAGATTTAAAAATGATGTAACAGGTTATGTAATTCGTGATAATACGATTATGTATCTTGTGAGATTTGACAAGGTAGGGAAAATCGTATATAATGAAAATGAACATAAATTCATTACATTTTTACGAATATTAAACTGTGAAGATATCAATGATGGTATGAAATATGCGAAAGGAGATAAGATTATGCAAGATATTATTAATTATGTAAAAGAGTGGAATTTAGAAACTAGTAAAACTGGTTTAGATAATTTATTAGATTCTAGAGAACAAGAAGGACGGAGTGCTGGCATTAAAATCGGACGTAATGCTGGCATTAAAATCGGACTCACCGAAGGTCGTCATGAAGCAAAACTCACAATAGCAAAGAACATGCTTAGTAGAAACATGAGTATAGAAGATATCATAGCATTTACAGGTTTAACTGAGAAAGAAATATTAACTTTAAAATAGAAGGAGTTAAATACTATGCAAGATATTATTAATTATGTAAAAGAGTGGAATTTAGAAACTAGTAAAACTGGTTTAGATAATTTATTAGATTCTAGAGAACAAGAAGGACGCAGTGCTGGCATTAAAATTGGCCACAAAGAAGGTCGAGACTATGGCATTAAAATTGGCCGTAATGATGGCATAAAAATCGGACGCACCGAAGGACGTCTTGAAGCAAAACTCACAATAGCTAAGAACATGCTTAATAAAAACATGAGCATAGAAGATATTGCTTCATTTACAGGTTTATCTAAAAAACAAATACTCTCTTTACAATAATATAGTACTATTTTTTAAATATATAACTTAAGAGTAACATAATTTTTACTCTTTTTAAATACTATTAACTAGAGGTGTTTAAATGCTATTTTTAAAAACTAATATTAAGGGTAAAAAACTTCTAAAAGATGTTAAATTTATTAAAAAAATAGATAAAAATAAGCCTTATGTTAAACTTGGAATATTAAATTTAATGCCTAATTTAGAAGATACAGAAAGAGACTTATTACAAGTATTAGAAAATCCTATTTTACAAATAGAAATAGATTTTATTTATTTAAAAGAAAGTAATAATGAACTTAAAAACTCTTATTTAAAGAATAATTATTTACTTTTTTATGATATAAAGAATAAAGATTATGATGGTTTTATTGTTACAGGAGCACCATTAGAACATTTTATATATAAAGATATAATATTTAATAAAGAATTAAAAGAATTTTTAGATTATACTAAAATTCATGTTAAGTCAACTATATTTCTTTGTTTTGCAAGTGAAATAGCAATTGATTATTTATATGGTGTTAAAAGACATATATTACCCTTTAAATTATCTGGTTTATATAATAATTATCTTATTAATAGAACTAATTTAGTTAAAAAATTTAATGATAGTTTTTTAGTTCCTGTATCTAGATATTATGGTATAAATGAAGAAGAAATACTTCTTAATGATAATTTAATTTTAGTTAGTAAAGGAAATATATCAGGAACATTTATTGTCGAGAGTAAAGACCATAAACACATATTTATTACAGGTCATATTGAATATCAAGAAAAAACATTAGAAGAAGAATATATAAGAGATTTAAGTAAAGGATTAAATCCTAATATTCCTGTTAATTATTATATAAATAATAAAATAAATTATAATTGGTTATCTACAACTATTTTATATCAAAATTGGTTATATTATTATGTTCTTAATTAATATTAATTATTTGATTAAAAGATATTATTTGATTATTAATTAATTTTAAAGTATTATTACTAGGATATAGAGCAATTATTTTTGTTTTTAAAGTTTTAATTAAATTATTTTCATAAAGTGTTATATTAATATAACTTTTAGAATAATATGCATTAGTTATTTTTTCATTTAATATTTGTAATTTTTCTGGGAAAAATGTGGGAAGAGAGATATTTTTTTCATTATGAATATTATTTAACATTTCTTTATTAGTTATTAAAGAATTAAAGGGTTGCCATTTAATAAAACCTCTATCTATCATAAGTCATGTCCTCCTATTTTTTGATTGCGCGATTTTATTGTAGAATCTTCAAGTAAGCTAGATGCTTTTAAAAGAGCATTTTTACCAAATTTAGCTTTTATTTTATCAATTTCTTTATTAATATTATCTTCTTTTATTATTTCATTATAGGAATTAAAAAGATTTAATTGAATACTAGATTTATTTTTTAAATTACCACAGGAAATAGAAACTTTTCTAATAGGTAAATCATTATAAAACTTAGAAAATATTAATTCACAAGCTTTATAAATTATAGTTTCATTATCAGTTGGAGTATCAAGTTTTATTTGATGCGAAAAACCACTTCCAACAGTTTTAGAATAACTAATACCAAAATGAACTGTTTGACATGTTTTATTATTATCTCTAAGTCTTTTAGCAATTACTTGAACCATTTCATTAATAATTAGTTTAATATTATTACCATTATAATCTTTAAATAGAACTTGGGAGTGAGAATATGATTTATCTTTAGTATTATTATTTATTATTCTACTTAAATCTATTCCATTCGCGTGGTTCCATAATTCAAGACCTAAGATACCAAATCTTTTCTTAAGTTTTAATTTATCATAATTAGCTAAATCTTTAATAGAATATATATGTAATTTATTTAAGTTTTTTTCCATTCTAGTTCCTATTCCCCACATTTTAGAAAGGGGAGTAATACTCCATAGTTTAGTAGGTATATCTTTATAAGTCCATTTAGCAATAAAGTCTTTATTATGTTTTGCTTCAATATCCATCGCAACTTTAGCAAGTAACATATTAGGACCTATTCCACATGTCGCGTATAATCCTGTTGAATTTTTAATATCTTTTAGAATATTTAAAGCAAGTTCATAATCAGTTTTTTTATATAATTTAAGATAATCTGTAACATCTAAAAAACATTCATCAATAGAATATATATGTAAGTCATCTTCCGAGACATATTTTAAATAAACTTTGATAACTTCTTTACTTTTTTTAAGATATAAACTCATACGAGGCTTAGCAATCGTGTATTTAATATTTTTAGGTATTTCATAAAGTCGGCCACGAGATTTAACACCAAGAGTTTTTAAATAGGGAGTAACCGCGAGAGTTATGGCACCTTTTCCTTGCGTAGTACTTGCAACCACCAGAGGATAAGAAAAAGGATTTAAGTTTCTTTCTAAACACTCACAACTAGCAAAAAAGCTCTTTAAATCAATACATAAAAAATTCCTTTGTAAATAAACATTATTCATAATACATTTGTTCCTCTCTAAAAAAGATTATAACCCGAACTATTGTATAAATCAAGTGGTAAATAATGGTAAATAAAAATATAATAGATTATATAAAAAAGATGTTGTTCTAATTTAATATAGATAACAACATCATAATTTTCTTTTTTGAATAATGTAACATTTTTTAATATATTCCTTTTTTTATACTAAGTACTTCCTGTTTATCTAACCCTGTATATTTTGTAATAACATTTATGTCAACTTTATCATTTAACATATTCTTTGCTATTTCTTGGCTTTTTCTTTCTTCTCCTTTTTCTACTCCAGCTTCTTCTGCTCTATACTGAATATTCTGAACATAATCCTCAAATTCTACATTTTCAACTTTCTCTAACCATTTCTTTAATCTCTTTATCATTTTAAGCATAATTTCATCACTTCCTCCAATCTTTTCTAATTCTTCTATG
>CANQTE010000059.1 GCA_947626695.1 uncultured Bacilli bacterium
TAAATTTAGAAATAAATATAGTTTTTTAGAGTGTTTTTTGTTATAATTATTAGAGAATAGAGTGATATAATGGAAAGAGTATTAAGTGCGGTGCAATTAGAGAAGATTGATGCTTATTTTAGAGCTGTTAATTACTTATCGGCATGTGAGTTATATTTAAAAGATAATCCTTTATTAAAAAGGCCTTTAGAGTTTTCCGATATAAAGTCTAAATTAGTGGGACATTGGGGAACGACACCAGGTCAAAATTTTTGTTATGTACATTTAAACAGAGTTATTAAAAAATATGATTTAAATATGATTTATATAAGTGGACCAGGACATGGGGGAGGAGCAGCTTATTCTAATTGTTATTTAGAGAAAACTTATAGTAAAATTTATCCAGATATTACTTATGATGAAGAAGGCTTAAAAAAATTATTTAAAAGATTTAGTTTTCCAAAGGGAACATCAAGTCATGTAGCACCAGAAATACCAGGAAGTATAAATGAAGGAGGGGAACTTGGTTATAGTCTTGCTCATGCTTATGGGGCAGTTTTAGATAATCCAGATTTAATCGCTGCTTGTGTCGTGGGTGATGGAGAAGCTGAGACAGGACCTCTTGCCACTAGTTGGCAGTTAAATAAATTTATAAATCCTATAACAGATGGTGTAGTCCTTCCGATTTTACATTTAAATGGTTATAAGATAGCAAATCCTACTATTTTAGCAAGAATTAGTGAAGAAGAATTAAAGATGTATTTTATGGGACTTGGGTATGATGTAATGCTTGTTAATTTTACAAATACTATGAATATTCATGAAGATATGGCTAAATGTTTAGATGAGGCAATAACTAAGATTAAGAATATTCAAAAAAATGCTAGGGAGAATAAAGATACAACAAGACCTAGATGGCCTATCATTATTCTTAAAACACCTAAAGGTTGGACAGGACCAAAGATAGTAGAAGAAAAAATTGTTGAAGGTACTTTTAGAGCTCATCAAATACCTTTACAAATAGAAAAAGATAAAGCTTATAATTTAGAAATTTTAGAGACTTGGCTTAGAAGTTATAGACCAGAAGAATTATTTGATAGTAATGGAACTTTAAAAAGAGGATTACAAGAATTAATTCCAGAAAATACTATGAGTGCTAATTTACATGCGAATGGTGGTAAAATTCTAAAAGAACTTAATATTCCTGATTTTAAAGATTATATGCTTGAGGTAAAATCACCAGGTAGTGTATTTGCAAGTGATATGACAGAGCTTGGGAAATTTATTCGCGATATAGTTAAATTAAATCCTCATAATTATAGGATATTTGGACCAGATGAAGCTTTATCAAATCGTCTTTCTCATGTTTTTGAAGTAACTGATAGAAAATGGAATGGTGAGGTTATTAAAGATGACGAATACTTAAATACTGATGGAGCTATAATAGATAGTATTTTATCAGAACATGCTTGTGAAGGTATGCTTGAAGGATATTTATTAACGGGAAGGCATGGATTTATACATACATATGAAGCTTTTTCAAGAATAATAGATAGTATGGTTTCACAACATGCGAAATGGTTAAAAATAAGTAAAGAATTATCATGGAGGGTTCCTATTTCCAGTTTAAATATTATTTTAACTAGTCATGTTTGGCAACAAGACCACAATGGATATACTCATCAAGACCCAGGATTTTTAAATCATATTATAACTAAAAAAGCTGATATAGTAAGAATATATTTACCAATTGATACTAATACTTTAATATCGACATTTGACCATATTACAAGAACTAAGAATTATATTAATGTCGTGGTTGCAAGTAAACATTTAACAAGACAATGGTTAGATAAGAGTGATGCTATAAAACATTGTACTAAAGGCTTAGGTATTTTAAAGTTTGCTAGTAATACAGAAGGTGAGCCAGACATAGTTTTAGCAAGTGCCGGAGATACACCAACTCTTGAGGTAATCGCCACTTCATTTATATTAAGAAAATATCTTCCAAATATTAAAGTTAGAGTTATAAATGTTATTGATTTAATGAAATTACAAAGTAATAAACTGCACCCTCATGGGTTAAGTGATGAAGAATATGATGAATTATTTACTAAAGATAAGCCAATTATATTTGCTTTTCATGGATATCCTAATTTAATACATGAACTTACATATAATAGACATAATTTAAATTTACATGTAAGAGGCTATAAAGAAGAAGGAGCAATAACAACACCTTTTGATATGCGAGTTTTAAATGGAATAGATAGATATAGTTTAGTAAGTCTTGCAGTTAAGTATTTAAATATAAGTGAGTCTATTAAAAAAACAGTAGAAGATTATGCTTCTGATATGCTTAGGAAACATAAAGAATATATAAAAGAATATGGGATTGATTTAGAAGAAGTAACAAATTTTAATTTTGAAGAAAGAGGGTATTAAAAATGGTTTATGATTATATAATTGTCGGAGCTGGTATGGGGGGAATAAGTGCTGGTATTAATTTAGCTATTAATAATAAAAAAGTATTAATATTAGAGAAAAATAGTTTACCTGGAGGGTTAGTATCAACTTTTAAAAAAGGAAGATTTGAATTTGATACAAGTGGATATGATATATATAATTATGGAGATAAAGAACACATTGGGGAACTACAAAAGATATTATCTAAATATAAAGTAAATATAGAAACAGATATAGTACCTTTTAATTATATAGTAAAAGAAGAAAAGAAAGATACTTTTAAAGTTAAAGGAAGTTTTGAAGAATTTATTGTTGATTTAGAAGATATTAAATTTGGTTCGGCAATGCAAGCGACTACTTTAGCTAAAATAACTAAAGAAATACGTTGGGCTATGGATATAATACTTAAAGGAGATATTCCTAAAGAAGAAGATTATCCAAGATTTTATAAATATTTAGATTATATGGCAAGTGATGCACTTTTAGAGATAGGTTTTAGTAAAGAAGTTATTAAAAGACTTAGTATTTGGTGGTTAGATGTTGGTAGTCCTTTAAATAAATTAAGTTTTATAGATTTTTGTTTATTTTTAGAAAAATTAATATTTAAAAAGAATGCGATATTTGATACTAAGAATTTAGATTTTTGTTTAAAATTAATTAAGAGATATCAAAAAGTTGGGGGAAAGATTAATTATAATTCTTGGGTTGTAAATATTGATATGGAAGATAATATAAAACTTGTAGAAACAAAAGATGGACATAGTTATAAAGCAAAACATGTTATATGTGATGTATCAAGAAGACTTGTTTTTAAAGATTTAATTAAAAAAGAAATCAAAGATGTTAATAGACTGGAAAATGCCAGAACTATTGGGGCTAATGGAGTAGTAATTTATTTAGGACTTAATAAAAATTATCAAGATTTAGGGTTAGAATATTATAAATATTATAAATTTACAACTTTAGATAGTACTAATAATATTAAATATATGAATAGTTTAGGGCATAATACTTGGATAGCGTATGTTCCAAATGTAGTAAATAATAATGCTAGTCCTAAAAATACAACTATTTTAGTATTAAAACAAATATATTTTAGTGATGTTTTTAATAATGTAGCAATAAATGAATATGAGAAATTAAAAAATGATATCGCAGATAGTTTAATTAGTGATTTTGAAGAAACATATAAGATAGATATTCGAGAATATATAGAAGAGATAGCTATTTCTACACCATTTACAGTTGAAAGATTAACTAGTAATGTTAATGGGACAATGTATGGTTATATGTTAAAGGGTTATGATAATGCAATACATAGAATACTTTCTTATGAAGATGAAGAAATAGAAGGTTTAAGTTTTGTGGGAGCAAGTTCTATATTTGGGTCTGGTATTGATAATGCAATAATAAGTGGGTTTTATATTACTAATAAATTATTAGGAAGGAAGTAAATTATGGATAAAATAGAACATTTAAGGGAAGAAAGAAAAAATATTGCTAAAACTTATTCAAGTAAGAAAATTAAAGATACTTATATAGATGAAGTTACTAAAGAATATAAAGATGTTTTATATGTTAAAGTTAAAAAAATAATAGAAGAAACTAATGATACTAAATCTTTTATATTAGTACCAGATATAGAAAAAGGAATAAAAGAATTACCTCCATTTAAAGCAGGACAATATATTAGTGTAAGAATGTTTATAGATAAGTCTTATACAACAAGAGCTTATTCTCTTTCTTCTTCTCCTGGTGATACATCAAAATATAGAATTACTATTAAAAGAGTTCCGAATGGTTTAGTTAGTAATATTATGTTAGATGAGGTAAAAGTAGGAGATGGGCTTACTATTTCAAGACCTACTGGAGATTTTGGGTATAATTCTATTAGAGATGAAGAAAATGTTTTAGGAATTGCGGGGGGAAGTGGAATTACGCCATTTATGTCTTTAGCTTTAGCAATTAATGAAGGCATAGAAAATTGTAATTTAACAGTATTTTATTCAGTAAAAACAGAAGAAGATATTATATTTAAGAGTGAAATAGAACATTTAAATAAACATAGTAAGAAAGTAAAATTTATTATTACTTTAACAAGAGAAGAGAAAAAAGGATATTTAAATGGACATATTGATAAAAAAATGTTAGAGCCATATATAAAAGAGTTTAATACAGTTTTAATGTGTGGGCCTAAGACTTTATATAAATCTATGAATGAAGTACTAGGGGAGTTTAATATTCCGAGAAAAAGTGTTCATTATGAGAATTTCTTTGTTGATTTTGAGCCTAATGATAATAAAACTTATGAATTAAAAGTTATTATGAAAAATGATTTTAAAGTAATTAAATGTAAGAGTAATGAAACTTTATTAGTAGCAATGGAAAATGCGGGTATTAAAGCACCTAGTTTATGTAGAGTTGGAATATGTGGTTATTGCAGGAGTGTTATTTTAGAGGGGAAAATAAAAATGGTTGGGGGTAATATGGAAAAAGCTTTATTAGAAAATGATTATATTCACCCATGTATAAGTTATCCTGAGAGTAATATAGTTTTAAGATTAGATATATAAATTTTTGTTATATGATGTTGCTATCTATTAATATTAGAACAACATCTTTTTTTATTTTGTAACTTCAAAAAATCTATATTATTTTTTTAATAATTATGCTAGAATAATGAGATTGAGGTGAGATATAATATGAACTTTTATACTAAAGAAATCACAGTATTTCATGATGAACTTAAAACAATAATGCTTGGTGAAAGTGCAATAACAGATTTTGCTATATTACTCGGGGGTTTTATTACAGATCCTAATAAAGCTTGTTATTGGGGACCTGTTCAAAAAAATTTATTTGGTCATATTTATTCTAGTGATCAGCCTTTAAGAGTTCCGAATGCTAATGAAAGAAGAAATTGTTGGCGTCCAGTTTTATTATTTTCTAATAATATTAAAAATTTAAGTCTTGATGTAACAGAAGATAGTATATTTTCTGAAATAACATATGGCGAATATCCTCAATATACTGTTAGTACTTCTTTAGAAGAAAAGTTAGAACAAGCATATCTTTCTGGTACACTAAAGAAAACTGGAAAAATATATACAACAGATTCTAGAGTTTCTAATGATCATGATACTCCATTTAAAGCTTTAGAACATGATGAATATGAATATAAAGGGAAAAGATATGTTAGAGTGGGCTATAAAAATATTAGAAGTTATACACTTTCAAATGGTAAACAATATGATAATGGAGATAATGTTTGGATAGAAGTATCACCTCTTAAATGGTATTTTGATAATGATATGAAAATTATGATAAGTAAAAATTTAATTATATCAGGTATAAGATATGATGATGGGTATATTTATTATGATAAATTTAAAAAAACAGAAATGTATAAATTTTTAAATACTTATTTTATAAAAGATATGTTATCAAAACAAGAAGTGCAAAGAAGAAATCCTTATAGTTTAAATTTTGAACAAGTAAGTGAAGAACAAATCATTAAAGGCGCAATTGAAAGTGGGGTCGCAGTATTTTTGCATGGCCCATCAAGTGAAGGAAAAAGTGCCAGAGTAAGACAAATAGATCCTGATTGTATAATTATATATTTAAGAAATGCAACACCTGATAGTTTAAATGGTAAAAGTGTTTATAATTCTAGTAATGGGGAAATAATTGATGTAAAACCAACATGGTTAAAAAAATTAGAAACTAGGTGTGAGAGAGAGCCAGATAAATTGCATATCGTTTTCTTTGATGAGATAACAAATGCTCTTCCAAGTATTCAAGGAATAGCTTTTAATATTATTTTGGATAAAGAAGTAAATGGAATTTGGAAGTTGCCAAATAATGCAAGAATTGTTGCCGCGGGTAATGATATGAAAGATTCTTTATCCGCAAATGAGCTTGCCGAACCATTATTTAATAGATTTGCTCATGTTTATATAAAAACAACAACTGAAGGATGGTTAAAATGGGCAAGAGAACATAATATACATCCTGCGATTTATTCTTATATAGCATATAAAAATGGTGCAACTCTAAGAAGTGAATATAATGGAGAAAAACCAAATGCTGATCCAAGAAAATGGGAAATGGCATCAAAAATGCTTTATGCAACAGGAAGCCCAGAAATGTTAAGATCTTTAATAGGAGAAGAAATAACTAGAGAATTTGTAGAGTTCTGTAAACAACCAGTTATAACATTAGAGGATGTAATAAATGAAAATTATAATGAAATAGATATCTACTTACTAGATACTGCCTCAAAATATGCAACAACAATGGAACTTTCAAGAGTTGGAGAAGAAAATATGGAGAAAGTAAGAAAATTTGTGATAGATTTAGGAGCTGAGTTTGTCGCATTATTTGATTTGCTGTGGGCACGTGATGATGAAGCAAGATTAGAATTAATCGCTGAAGCTAGACTTGCTTTAGGTGGTAGAAAAATATGATTAATGATAAAATAAATATGCTTGAAAATTATATTTTAGTTAATGTTGCTCCTATACTTATAGATTTTATAGATAATATTAATTTTCCAAAATCAATAATTATACCTGCAAATTGTGAAACAACAGAATTAATTGGCCATTATGAAGAAGAAAATTTTCTTGCTCCAAAGTGGTATTATGATTTAATTGAAACAAATGAAACTAAAATAATTATTATAAATAATATTGATAGTATATCTAAAGAAGAACAATTAAAATTTAAAGAATTATTAAAGTATCGGCAAGTATCAACATTTAAAATACCCAAAAAGACAAGAATTATTTTAACTGCTAAAAATATAAGTAAAGAAACAATTAATGAAGATATTTATTCATTAGTTGCTCATATTTGAGGAATAAATTATGAATTTTAATATAGATGTCATAAAAAGAAAAATGTTGGTTAAATTTCCTTTCTTTGGAAGTATAGTAGCAAATGTAAGTTATAAAGAAAATAGAGAAATATCTACCGCGGGTACTGATGGAAAAACAATATATTATAACCCAAAATTTTTAGAAAAATTAGAACTAAATGAACAGATTTTTATATTTGCTCATGAGATATGTCATATAGCTTTTGACCATATAAGAAGAAGTGAAGGAAAAGATCCAGAAGTTTGGAATATAGCAACAGATGGAGTAATAAATCAGTTTTTAAAACGAGATGGTTTAAAAATTGTCACAGGTGGTATAGATATTGCCGAAGCAATAAATTATGATGCAGAACAATTATATGATAAATTGCTTAAAGAAAAGAAACAAAAAGAAAAATCTTCTTCATCTGAAGAAATATCTTCTAAAGGACAAAGTTGTGTAGGAGATACTCATAGTATGTGGAAAGATGCCATAAAAAGAGGAAAAGAAGGTAAAAGTAGTAAGGAACAAAAAGAAGGTAAGCCAAAAAGTGGAGGTAGTAAACAAACAGAAGAACAAGAAGCAAAGTTACAACAAGAAATAAATAAAATTAGTAAAATGGGAGAGAAAAAGGCTTTTAGTAAGAATTTAGAAGAAAAAAGAAAAGAATTAGAAACGTTAAAAGAGGAAATATTAAAGCAATCAATGACTGTTGGAACATCCTCAAGAGGAACTGAAAGAATTATTAATGATATAGGAAAATCTAAACCAATAATTGATTGGAGATATGTTTTAAGAGAGGTAGTCCAATATGATGTTGATTGGTCTTATAAAAATGCTTATATTGAAGATGGATTTATAAAAGCTAATTTAGAAGAACAACCATTACCAGAAACAGAAATTGTATTAGATATAAGTGGATCTATAAGTGATTTATTACTTAGAAATTTTTTAAGAGAGTGTAAAAACATTTTGCAAAGTTCAAGATTAAAAGTTGGATGTTTTGATACAAGATTTTATGGTTTTCAGGAAATAAGAACTGAAGAAGATATTGAAAATATGAGATTTGAAGGGGGAGGAGGAACTGATTTTAATGTTGCTGTTCGAGCATTTACTAAAAGAGTAGAAAATAAAATAATATTTACTGATGGATATGCTAGTATGCCTAATATTCCAGTGGATGCGATTTGGATAGTTTATGGAAAAAATGCAATTAAACCTATGGGTGGAAAAGTAATACATATAGATGAGGAACAATTATATAAATTATGTCATTTTGAGCAAGATATATCTTATAAAAGAAAAAGATAATAAAAAGAGTTGGAGAGTATCCAACTTTTAACATGCTTAAGTATAATATTAGAGCTACTTAAGCAAGTTATTTTATATAATAAGAAAGTCATACCTAATTTTTATAGGCCAATATAGGCGAACTAATGTCGAAAGGAAAAATAAATAACTGGAAAATGCA
>CANQTE010000060.1 GCA_947626695.1 uncultured Bacilli bacterium
TAAATGTCTATAAAAAGTAAATTTGTAGGCATTTGTTCTTAAATGTTCTACGTTTAAATATTATCATAATTTAATATATATTGTAAATACTTTTTTTACAATTTTTTTATACCCATAACTATCTTGTTTTTCTTTTTTGTATATGATACGCAACAAATAAAGACAACCTATATGGTGCAAATCTATTTAAAAATAAAGTTAATTTCATAAATAATGTTGGCACTATAATCATTTTATTTTTAAAAGTCTTATTTATTGCATATTTAGCAAGTTTTCTTGAATTAATTCCCTTTACACTAAATGTCCCTTTAGCAACTTTATTAAACTCTGTATCAACAGGTCCAGGACACAATGCACTTATATGAACATTACTTTTAGCGCATCTTAATTCTTCATTAATAGCCATCGTTAATTTAGTTACATAATTTTTTGTTGCATAATAAGTACTTAATCTTGGTCCTGCCATAAATCCTGCACTAGAACAAGCATTTAATATATAACCCCTATTTTTTTTCATCATATCTTTTAAAAATAACTTAGTTAATATATGATAAGATATAACATTTAAATTAATCATTTCTAATTCTCTATCTAAATCAGTCTCAAAAAACTCTCCAAATAAACCAAATCCTGCATTATTTATCACTAAATCTATATCTAAATCTTTAACTTTATCATATAACTTAAAAACATTATCTTTAATTGTTAAATCTAAATCTATAATTTTAACATCGACATTTAGTTCTTTTTTTAACTCGGTTAATCTTTCTTTTCTTCTTGCAACAACTATTAAGCTATAACCCCTACTTGCAAGCTCTCTTGCCATATCTCTTCCAATCCCTGAAGAAGCCCCAGTAATAAGTGCTAACATATATTATACTCTCTTTTCTATAACTTCTAATAATCTAGGTAACATTTGCTTTTTTCTTGATACTAAATTATCTATATAAACTCCTTCATAAGTTTCTTTTAAATCAAACGCATCTTCTACTATATCTTTTGATTTAGAATCATATATTACATAACTTCCATTTTTATAAATATCAGTTATAAATAAAACTATACATATATAATTACCACTTTTAAGGTCATCTAATCTCTTAATATATTCATCTATATTACTTTCAATTTCTTTAAAATCCATTGTCATAACTTGTGAAATGCCAATAGTATAATTACCAACCCCATAAGACTTATAATCTTGACTAATCAAATCATTAACACTAATACCTTTTATACTAGATGCTGCTTTAAACATTTCATAACCATAAGTATCTATATCTACTTTAGCTATTTTAGCAAGTTTACTAGCAACAATTATATCATCTTCTGTTGTCGTAGGTGATTTAAATACTAAAGTATCAGATAAAATAGCACTAAGCATAATCCCCGCGATTTGTTTAGGAATACTTATCTTTTTTTCAATAAACATATTATAAATAATTGTACAAGTACACCCAACTGGCATACTTCTAAAATTAATTGGTACATTAGTCCCTATACTACCTAAATTATGATGGTCAATAATCTCAATTATTTCTGCTTCTTCTATACCTATTGCACTTTGATTAAAACTATTATGGTCTACTAATATAACTCTTTGCTTATTATAACTATCTATACTTGTAACTTTAAGTAATCCTAAACACTCATTTTTATTATTAACAACTGGATAATTAGTATGCCCTATTTTGTTTGATAAACTAATAAAATCTGTTCTATAATCTTTAGTATTAACTGTAATAGGTTTTGTATTAATATTTATTGATTTTATTCTATTACTTAATATTATACTACTTGCAGTATCAAAACTATTATCTTTACTTAATATAATATTAACTTGATTTTTCTCTGCTTTTTTAAGTAATTTTTTTGGTAATATATGATTACCCGTTAATACTATTAATTTAACTTTAGAATCTATCGCATATTCAAGTATTTTAATTCTATCTCCTACAATTAATATATCATTATTAGTTAATTTAACTTCTTCATGAAAAGTCTTAGTTTGATATGAAGCAACCATTACATTACCCATTATATCATCTTGAAACTTTAATACTTCTTCACCCTTAATACTTTCGACTATATTTTGATAACTAGTATCTATTTTCTCTTTATTTCCCTTTATTAAATACATAGCTATTTCTTTTAAACTAACAAAACCTGTTAATATTTTTTTATCATTAACTAAAGGTATCGCCGTTATTTTTTGTTGTTGCATTAAATTAAAAGCCGCAAAAATAGAATCATCTTCTGATATAAAAGCTTTTTTATTATATTTAATATCTTTAATTTGTACTTTTGTATCATTTAAATAATCAGGACACTTAACTTTAAAATAATCAAGAACAAATTTTGTTTCTAAATTAATATGTCCAAGTACTTTAGGAACAGTATTAACTTTAAGTTCATTCATTAAATAAGAAAGGGCTATACTTGCACAAACACTATCAGTATCAGGATTTTTATGCCCAAAAACAAAAGTCTGCATATAATCACTTCTTTCGTATTTAAATATTACCATAAAACACTCATAAATAAAAGACTAATTTAAACAAAAAGAGAAGTAAAATCCTTCTCTTCAAGTGTGAGTTTGAGTTTATATGTTATTATTTTTTCTTGTATAGGTTTATAAAGTGTGTATATTTCTTTTCTCTCTTCTTTCCTCCTTTCATGTCTATATAATAACACGCCAATGTGAAATATTTGTGTTAAGAAAGTGAAAAAAGCAAGTATTTAATTTTTCTTTATTTTAAAGTAAAAGACACTTCCCTTTTTTAAGACACTTCTAACTCCATAATCAAATTTATGTTTAGATAATATCTCTTTTACTATCGATAAACCTATACCAGTTGAAACAACATTTCTTTGATGTTTTTTATCTTTTTTATAATATTTATCCCATATATATGGTATTTCTTCTTTCTTTATTCCTTTACCAGTATCTTTAACTTCAACAATATATTCTTTTTTAGTACTTTTAACACTTATATAAACTGTTTTATCATCTCCTGTATAATTTATCGCATTATTAATTAAATTATATATAACTTGCATAATCTTTTGTTTATCAGCTTTAATAATTGCTTTTTCTGGTAAATCTATAATAAACTTATAATCTTCTGTTGTTTTAAGTATTTCATAACGCATCATAACTACATTAATAACTTCTGTTAAATCAAACTCTTCTATCTTTAATGTATCAGCATCTGCTTGCATTTTAGATAAATCTAATATATCATTAACAAGTATATTAAGTCTTTCTGTTTCTTCTATTATCACATTTAAATCTTTATCCATTTTTTCTTTATCTTTATAAGAAATATCTCTTACCATCTCAGCATAAGCTCTAATCATTGTAAGTGGTGTTTTAAGATCATGTGAAACATTTGCCATCAAATCTCTTCTAAGTTCATCTATCTTTGATAAATCTTCTTCTACATGATTTAAAGTCTCTGCTAGTTCATCTATTTCTAATATATCACTTCTATCAAACTTAATATTATAATTACCTTCCCCAAGTCTTTTAGCTTTTTCTGTTATTTTTATAATCGGATTAGTTATCTTATTAGATAAAAATAAAGATATTAAACACGCGAGAAATATAACTAAAACAGTCAAAAAAACTAATTGATTTCTAAGAACTATATTAGCACCATCTATATCTTCTAAAGGAGAATATATAAATACATATCCATTACTAACTTTAATTCCAGAAAGTATTGCTTTTGTATCACTTAATTTATTAATTAATTTAATATATGTTGTACTTCTATTATCATCTATTATTTCATTCATTAAGTCAATTATTTGTCCATCATTATCTTTAAGACCACACCCTACCATCAAAGTATTATAAGAAACAACTTCTTCTTCCATAACATATTTAGCGCATATACTATTATTATAGGCAATATCTTCAAGTCTTGTATATAACTCTTCTTTATTATATTTTCTTATATCACTAGCTATATTCTTAATCTTTTTTTCTTGATATCTTTCATAACTAAATTTAAGTAATAAAGTTTGAGAAAGCATTAAAAATAAAAGAATAGCAATACTAAATATAATTAAATATATTAAAGTTTTAAAATTAATACTACTCGTTTTCTTTAATTTCAAATTTATACCCCATTCCCCTTACAGTTATAATTAAATCTCTATATTTACCTAAATTATTTCTTAAAGTTTTTACATGAGTATCAACTGTTCTTTCATCTCCAAAAAAATCATAACCCCATATATTTGAAAGAATTGTATCTCTTGATAAAGCAATATTTTTATTTTGCATAAAATATTTAAGTAAATCATATTCTTTAGGTGTTAATATTACTTGTTTATCATCTATTTTAACTTCATGTGCTAAATCATCTAAAACTAAAGTCTTATATTTAAAAGTTAAACCTTCATTTTGTATTCTCTTCGTTACAGCTTTAATTCTTGCAACAAGTTCTTTAGGTGAAAAAGGCTTAGTTACATAATCATCTACCCCCAGTTGAAAACCATATAATTTATCAAACTCTTCTCCTCTTGCACTAAGCATAATAAAAGGTATATCTTTAATTTTTTTAATCTCATTTATAGCTTGATATCCGTCCATCTTAGGCATCATAATATCCATGACAATTAAATCAATATCTTTATTCTTAACTATTTCTATTGCATCAAGTCCATTACTAGCCTCGAATACTTCATAATGTTCTAATAATAAATATTCTTTAATTACATCTCTAATTAAAGCTTCGTCATCACATACTAAAATACGCATATTATTACCTCCATTTTATATAATATCAAAAAATTATGAAAATTGCATGAAAAAAAGAGATTTTTTATCTCTAATATAACTTATTATGTTTTTTAATATACTTATATAGTATAAATACTCCACCTACTAAAACTATACCAAATACAATAGGATTTATATATTTAGTAGGAGGATTAGGAACTGTTGTACAATGTTTATCATAAGTATCTTTATCTATTAATGTTCCATCTAAATCATAATAATGCCCATTTATTATTTCACAAGAGTGAATAAAACAATCTTCCTCATATTCCTCTTTTTTAACTTCTTTTCCTTCCATATCATAATATTTATTTTCTACAATAGAACATATATGAAGTTCTTCTGCTTTACATACTGCATTATAAGCATCCTCACTTACTTCGTCACCATTAATATCATAATATGTTTCGTCTACTACTTCACAAATATGAGGTAAACAAGAATTTTTATAAACATCCTCTAATACTTCTATACCATTACTATCAAAATAAGTATCATCCACTACTTCACAATAATGTGCTTTACATTTTTTATTAAATTCAGTTTCTTCTACAGGTGTTCCATCGGGTCCATAAAATTCTTCACCATATTCTACACATACATGAGGAAAACATTCTTTTTCATATTTCTCTTTATCTGCTTCATTTCCCTCTTTATCATAATATTTTTTAGTACCATCCACATCTTCTACTTTACAATATTTCTTTTTTTCTGTACACTCTTCGTCATATTCGTCTTTACCACTTTTTTTAGTACCATCTTTTCCATAATAATGCCCATTTACTACTTCACAATAATGAGGAAAACACTCTTCATTATATACACTTTCTGATACTTTTGACCCAGACTTCCCATAATAATTGCCATTTACTGCCTCACAATAATGTGGAAAACATACTTCTTCATAAGTTTCTTTAGTTGTTTGTTGTCCACTTTTATTATAATATACATCATTAAAAACAGTACAACTTCTATTTACATAACCTGGCTGTGGAGTAAATTCAATATAACAATCTTGAGCTTTTAAATCTTTATAAACAATTATAGTTGCTATAGTATGAAAACCCTCACTAAAAGAAGTCTCACTAGTCTCAAAAGTATATACTAAATCACTTTCTTTTTTTACATACCAATTATCACTAGGTTCAATATCATCACCACTCATAGTAACATTATGTAACATAAAAGTAATTGTAAATTTATTAATTGTTGAAACAGAACCACCAGTAATATTAAATCCTAACTTACATACTTGCTTTCCTGTTTCTTTATCAGCTTTATCACATTGTAAACCACCAAACTGTATTTTACTAGCAGCATTTACATAACTAATCTGTACAAAAAATACTAAAAGTATAATTAATATATATTTTTTCATAATTAACACCTTAACTTGCAACTTTACAACTATAACCTAAATCATTAAAGAAACTTAATAATTCTGCATAATTTTCTGGTATTTCTTTATTAAATTGTTTAACTAAATCTTCATAAGTAATAGTCTCTATTAAAACTAAAGTTTTATTATCGTCATTAAATAAAGGCTCACCTGTAACATTATTATAAGTTATTGTCTCCTTATCAGCACTTTCTGTTTTAAGTTTATTATAATCTGCCTCACTTAAAGTAAAGTTATGATATCTCATTGCCGATTTATTAAATAAGAATTGGTCATTTAACCCTAATTTAATTTGTTCTCCATTACTCTTATTACAATCTAAAAATTGTCCTACCGCTGTAACTTTAACCGTTAATGTTGCCATTTTCTTAGTTTCATTTCCTGCTTCATCTTTAATAATTATTACAACATCTTTATATGTTCCTTCTTTAGCTAAATATTCTTTTATCTTTTCTTCATCTTCAAATTCATAAGTACACTCAGTCTCATCATCACATTCACCATCAATAAAATTACTAGCTTCTACATTTTCATTTAACCCAACAGAAACTTCTTTAACCTCTACATTTGGTGCAACTGTATCTACTATCTTTGCCTTACCTGTATATTTTGTATCATTACATGTTATAACAAAATTATATTCTTTATCTATAGTAGAAGTATCACTAATACCTGATGTATCAAGACTACACTCACTACTATCAATACCTGTAAATGTTGCATAATCGTCTATATTATCAGAAATCTCTCCATTTACTTCAATTTCAACTTCTTTTGTAACTACACTAACATTATTTTTAACTATTCCAAGTACTATATAAACTCCAACTCCAACGGCCGCTAAAGCTAAAACTACTATCAATACAAATATTATTTTAGGCATTCCTTTTTTCTTAGGTTTAACTTCTTCTTCTCCGACAGGTGGTTCTATATTAATTGGTGCATCCGGAATTGGTGGCACTGTTCCTATTTCATTCATAAAAGGTGTTACATTTAAATCATTAATTGGCTGTGGAACATCCATAATAGGTGGCACAGAATTAATTGGTGGTACACTTCCATTAATATCATTATTAACCGGTGGTGTATTTATATTTGTATTTATATTTTGTCCACCAACATTATCTTGTCCTATCACTCCATTATTAGCATCATTACCCATATTTGGCGTTTGCCCCAAAGTATCAACACTACCTAAACTATCTACTGGACCATTAATATTACTGTTATTATTACTATTGTTAATTAAATCAGATACAGGAGTATTATTAACTTCACTACTTCCCATATTTCCCAAAGATATAGAATTTAAATCATTATTATTGTTATTCATAGCTACATCCCCTCATATTATATATAATATTATAACTTATAGCATCTAAAAAAGCAACCTCAAAAAGAAAAAATACTCAAACTAGAGTATTACCTAAAATTTTTTTCATTATCTTTTCTTAATATAAGAATATCTTCTTTTTCTTCTTCTAATCCCATTTCTTTTTTAAATTTATCTATAAAACCTAAATAAACAGAATAGGGTTTCTTTGGTTTAACTTCTTTAATAGTAGGGTTTTCGACCCAGTTACCTTCAACTTCATGTCTATATCTATTGCCACCTTCTTCAAGTAAAACACCACCTGTACTACCATTAGACCTAAATTCCACATAATTATGAGTAACTTTTCCACTACAAAGAATATCTAAACTAGCATAATAACCAGGCCACATCGTAATATCGTCATATCTTTCTGGTACTAATTCTACCTTAGTATATGCACCAGGACATATAAATTGGTCATATATACTATAACCACTTGTTCCCACTACTTTAGCAACATAATCAATAAATATATCTCTATTTAATCTATTTAATAAACTAGACCAAACATTAAGTGTTTCATTATAATTAATTCCTCCGCTCTCAATAAGCATTACTTTAGTCATTTCATAAAACTGTGAATAAGTTATACTGTATCTTTCAAGCGCATACTCTAATTTTTCTTGAGTTAACTTCTGAAATTCTGCCTTTATTTCTTCAAAATCTTCTCTTGCTTTAATTTTCTCCGCTTTAGTATAATCAACTCCCCAAATAGGTCCTGTAACCGCATTAATTAAATCTAAATAATTAAGATTATACTTTTCTAAAAATTTAGCTTGTTTTTCTTCAATTGATACATTTAATTCTTCATTATGTTCCTCAAGTATTTCCTCTACAGACCAAGATATATCAGAATTTAAATAAATTTCACTAGAACTAATAGTACTATCAGAAGAAATATCACTAGACTTCAAATTTTTCTTAGTTGTAAAACCACTATTTAAAAGAACACATAAAGATAAAGCTACTAAAGAAATAGACTTGTGTGATTTTAAATCATCCATTATCTTTCTTAACTTAATTAAAGAATCTTTACTTAAATTATTCATTTTAATTCCCCCAAACAGCTAAATAAAATACCACAAAATAAACTATATGTCAAGCCTGAGAGATTTAAAAACCAGGTTAAAAATATGAACTAAAAATAAAAAGGCTAAAAAAGTAAGTAATTATCTAAAAAAAGCAACATTTTTATTAA